>JABWBJ010000101.1 GCA_013360595.1 Gemmatimonadaceae bacterium
CGACGACATCCCCGAGGTCGACGAGGTGGCGCGCTGGCTCGCCGCGCGCATGCACGACGTCGCCGGGAAGAGCGCCGCGGCGCTGGTGCACAACGACTGGAAGTTCGACAACCTGGTCCTCGACCCCACGGACCCGACCCGGATCGTCGGCGTCCTCGACTGGGAGATGTCCACGCTCGGCGACCCGCTGATGGACCTCGGCACGGCGCTCTCGTACTGGGTCGAGGGCGGCGACCCGGACGAGGCCAAGATGTTCGCCTTCGGCCCCACCTTCGCGCCGGGAGCCCTCACGCGCCGCGAGGTGGTGGAGCGCTACGCGGCGGTCACCGGGCTGGACGCGGGGGCGATCCGGCGCGTTCTCGCGCACGCACGCGGCACGGGGAAGGTGTCGGGCGATGACGCGGTGACGCTGATGGCGGAGTACCTGGAGGCGGTGGCGCAGCTGGGCCGGTGGGTGGACGGGCAGCCGGGGTGAGCGCAGAGCGCGGAGCGCGTTGAGGGGAAGGGCACGGATGGCGGGCGGCACAACACGGATATCGGAAGGACCACTTTTCTGAAGGAGTCATTTCACATGCGCGTTATCGTGGCGGTCGCGGCGGTGCTCAGCCTCACGGGCTGTGGCTACAACACGATCCAGTCGAACGACGAGGCGGCGGCTGCCGCGAAGCAGCAGATCGAGGTCCAGCTGCAGCGCCGCGCGGACCTGATCGGCAACCTGGTGGAGACGGTGAAGGGGCAGGCGCAGCAGGAGCTCGAGGTCTTCACGCGGGTGGCCGAAGCGAGGGCCGGCGTCACCAATGCCATCCGGAGCGGCAGCCCGGCGGAGATGGCCAACGCCAACGATCAGCTGACGGCGGCCGTCCGCGGCCTTACGATCGCGGTCGAGGCGTACCCGCAGATCAAGTCCGACCAGGCGTTCTTGCGGCTGCAGGACGAGCTGACGGGCACGGAGAACCGGATCGCCGTGGCGCGGACCGACTACAACGAGGTCGTTCAGCGGCACAACACCTATATCCGGCGCTTCCCGGTGGTGATCACGGCGAAGATCGTCGGGGCAAAGTCGCGCGAGTACTTCGAGGCGACCACCGCGGCGAGTGGAGAACCGCCGAAGGTGGACTTCAAGAAGTAGCGATGAGCGATGAGCGATCGGCGCGGATCAGTGATGAGCGCGGATGCGCCATGACCACGGATGAGCCGGGGTGGGGCGACGCACCATTTCCCTCCCGGCTCACCGCTCATAGCTTACCGCCATGCTTCGCGGCCGAGCGCTCCGGATCACGGCGATCCCGGTTACAGCGGTCACGCTGTTCGGGGCCTGCTACCGCTACGTGCCGCCGCCCAACGGCGAGATCTCGCTCGGGTCGTCCTATCGGGGCTACCTGACGCCCGAGGGGTCGGGGCAGGTTGCCCGGCTCATGGGAGAAGGGGTGCTGCGGTTCGACGGGCGCGTGGTGTCGATCGTCGACACGGCGTACCTCGTGGCGATGGGGGCCACGGTCAAGCACTCGGACCCCCGCCCGCTCATCTGGACGGGCGAGCACCTCTGGGTTCCCAAGGCGGCCGTGAACCGTTTCGAGCTCCGCGAGCTCGACCGTCCGCGCACGGTCCGAGCTGCCCTGATCTACGCCGGCTCCATCGCCCTCCTTGGGGCGGCGTGGTTCCGGATCAGGGGGGGGGCGTCCGGGAACTGCTGCATCGAGCCGCCGCCGCCTCCGTAACCGGTGGTGACGGGTCAGGGGACGCATGACGAACCGTTCGATCGGGTTTCGGATGGTCCGCCACCCGGGGCCGGGCGACGAAAGGGGTTCGTCATGTCCCGTTGACACGGCTGTGGGGCAATCCTAACATTGCCCGGTCCTTCAACTGGTCGAAGGGGCGTTACGCCAAACAGCACTGCAGGTCGCGCGGCGTGAGCATGGCCGCCGCGCCATTCCGCTCAGGTTCCGGAGGGCGAGCCGTCAGGCCGCCCGAGCCCGTTGGTACAGGGCCACCGGCCACCTGCGAACCCCGGACCAGTTCTCCATCGCCCGTTTCCGGCGCGCACATCGGTGTGCCGGCGGCGAGGCACCACGCCCGCGGCGGACTCACCATTGGAGGCTCCCGCCTTATGAAACACGTCAGGTTTCTTGTTACCGTGCTCCTGGCCGCCCTCGCGGCGGCCCCGCGAGCGCAGGCCCAGGGAGGCACGACCGTTACCGGGAAGGTGACCGGCGAGGGTGGCCAGCCCGTGGCCTTCGCCAGCGTCGTGCTGACCGGCATGGGGCTCGGCGCCTCGACCCGCGAGGACGGCGTCTACTCGATTGCGGTCCCGGCGGCTCGCGCCACGGGCCAGAGCGCGGTCCTGTCGGTCCGCGCCATCGGCTACCAGTCGGCCCAGCAGACGATCACGCTCTCGTCAGGCACGGTCACGGCCAACTTCTCGCTCACGATCAACCCGCTGCGGCTGGGCGAGGTGGTCGTCACGGGGGCCGGCACGGCCAGCTCCGTGGAGCGGCTGGGCGCGGTGGTCAGCACGGTGAAGAGTGAAGAGATCGCCAGGTCGAACGAGCTGAACGCGGTGCAGGCGCTGGCCGCCAAGGCGCCGGGCGTGGTCGTGACGGCCTCGTCGGGCGAGCCGGGGGCGTCGAGCTTCATCCTCATCCGCGGCCAGAAGTCGATCGAGGGGACGTCGCAGCCGATCTTCGTGGTCGACGGCGTGCCGGTGGACAACTCCACCATCGTGACGACCGACGCCACGGCGGGCACGCAGGCCATGAACCGCATGGCCGACCTGAATCCGGCCGACATCGAGTCGGTGGAGATTCTGAAGGGCGCGGCGGCGGCGGCCATCTACGGCGCGCGCGCGGGGGCAGGCGTGGTCCTCATCACCACCAAGCGCGGCCAGGCCGGGGCGCCCAAGTGGAACTACCGGACCAGCTATTCGCAGGACGAGGTCAACAAGGACTATCCGCTGCAGACGAAGTTCGGTCAGGGCGCCGGCGGCGTCGCGGCCACCTGCGGCGGGCCCGGGTGCCGGCTGACCGGCGCCTCGTTCGGACCGCTCCTCCCGGCCGGCACGAAGACGTACAACCACTTCATGGAGATGTTCGAGTCGGGGAGCACGCTCGACAACTCCCTCAGCCTCTCGGGCGGCACCGAGCGGTCGTCGTTCTACCTGTCGCTCGGCAACACGCGCCAGGACGGCTTCATCATCGGGCCGAACGACGAGTTCCAGCGCACGACGGCGCTGGTGAAGGGAAACCTGGAGCTCAACGAGAAGCTGCGCATCGGCGCCACGGTCAACTTCGCCGATACGCACGGCTCGTTCATCCAGAAGGGGTCGAACCTGTCCGGTCTGCTGCTCGGTGCGCTGCGCACCCCGCCGGAGTTCAACAACCGCGAGTACATCGACCCGACCACGGGGCTGCACCGCTCCTACCGCTATCCGCAGCCCACGGCGACGTCGCAGTACCTCAGCCGCAACTACGACAATCCGTACTTCATCGTCTACAACATCAAGAACACCAGCGACGTGGGGCGCTCGTTCGGGAACGTCAACATCGACTACGCGCCCCTGGACTGGCTGACGGTCAAGTACACGCTCGGCGCCGACTACAGCTCGGACGCCCGGATCGAGGGCCTGCCTCCGTCGAATTCGTCCGAACCATCCGGGCAGATCGACCGCGCCAACTACACCGTCTTCCAGATCGACCACAACCTGATCGCGCAGGCCCAGAAGGACTGGAGCGACTGGGTGACGACGTCGCTCACGGCCGGCCAGAACCTCAACAGCCGGAAGTACGAGCAGCTGCAGGTGCGCGGGCGCGGCTTCATCTCGCCGGACCTGTTCCAGCTGAGCAACACGATCTCGTCGAACCTGCTCCCGCTGGACTATGAGTCGCTGGTGCACCTCGAGTCGTACTTCTTCGAGGGCAAGCTCGACCTCTGGGATCAGGTGTACCTCACGGCCGGGGCGCGCAATGACGCGTCGTCGACGTTCGGCGAGTCGGTGCGCCGGAACTGGTTCCCCAAGGCCAGCGGCGCGTGGGAAGCGTCCAAGTTCCTGAACATTCCGACGGGGCAGGGCCTGCTCAGCTACCTGAAGCTCCGCGCCGCGTACGGCGAGACGGGACGCGAGCCGGCGCCGTACCAGGTGTTCAGCGGTTATCAGGTGGGCACGTTCGGCGACGGCTGGACCACCGGCCTCAACATCTCGCAGGCGGGGAACGCGGGCATCTCGATCGCCGCCGCCAAGGGCCAGAGCCGGCTCAAGCCGGAGCGGAACAAGGAGTTCGAGGCCGGGCTCGATCTGGCCTTCTTCGACTCGAGGGTAGACGTCGGCTTCACGATCTACGACGCCAAATCCACGGACGTGATCCTGTCGCTCCCGGTCCCGCCCTCCACCGGCTACTTCAGCCAGGTGCAGAACGCGGCCGAGATCACGAACAAGGGCATGGAGATTTCGGCCAACTGGCGCGTGCTCACCACGCCGGCGGTGGCCTGGACGCTGGGCGCGCAGTATGCGCGGAACCGGAACAAGGTGACCGACCTGCGCGGCGCCGACGAGTTCTACCTCGGCGGCACCTTCAACGGCGGCATCAAGGAAGGGTACGCGCACGGCGTGTTCATCGACTGGGACTTCGCCCGGTGCCGGTATGGGCTGGGTGCCGACAACGTCGTCGACGGCTTCGACGTCAACCAGTACTGCACGGCGAACGGCGCCCCCGACGGCGCGATGTACATCGGCGACGACGGGTATCCGGTCTTCGACCCGACGCCGCACGTCGTGGGCAACCCGAACCCCGACTGGACCGGCAGCCTCTCGTCGAGCCTGAACCTGTGGGGCAAGCTGAACATCTCCGCCCTCGTGGACTACCGGAGCGGCGGGCAGATCTTCAACGGCACGAAGGGCGCGCTGCTGGCCTTCGGCGCGCACAAGACGAGCGAGATCCGCGGCGAGGAGCGGATCTTCGGCGAGACGTGGCTCCCCGGCCCGACGACGGGTCCCGGCAAGGGCCAGTCGGTCGTGCTCGACGAGGACACCTGGTTCGGCAACCTCGGCAACTGGTTCGTCGGCCCGGGCTCCCAGTTCATCGAGGACGGCACGTTCCTCAAGCTGCGCGAGGTTTCGGTGGCCTACACGCTCACCGCGCCGTTCGTGCAGCGGGCCGGCTTCTCCAGCGTCGACATCCGCCTGGCCGGCCGCAACCTGTTCACGCAGACGGACTACACCGGGATCGATCCCGAATCGAACCTCGGCGGGGCGACCTCGTCCCGCGGGAACGAGTACTTCAACAATCCGCAATCCAGATCCGTGGTCATCTCCTTCGCCTTCAACCGCTAACCGGGGAGCCATCGACATGTCTCGACTGAAGACACTGTTCGTCGCCGGCGCCGCGGTGGCGGCGACCGCCTGCTCGGACTTCCTGAGCGGCGACAAGCTCGACTTCGATCCCAACCGGCCCACGTCGGCGCAATCGGCGCAGCTGCTGACGGCGGTGCAGGTCAATTCCTACTACATCCTCAACGGCCACGGCGCGCGCGTCCTCTCCATGTGGATGCAGCAGATGGCCGGCACCGACCGCCAGTACCGCGGCTACGACCAGTACTCGATCACCGAGGGGCTGTTCGGCGAGTATTCGTCGGCGTACACGGGCGGCGGGCTGATCGACATGCGGGCGATCCAGGCCGACGCGGACGCCAGCGGCAACCGCCTCATGGGCGGCATCGCCAGGGTCTGGGAAGCGCTGGTGGTGAGCTTCCTGGCCGACATGTACGGCGACATCGCCTACAGCCAGGCCGTCAATGGCGACGAGTTCCCGACGCCGGTGCTCGACCCGCAGGCCGACGTGTACGCCGCGCTGCAGGGCGTGCTCGACGACGCGATCGCCGATCTGGCGTCCGGCCAGGGCGCGGTGGGCAACCTCGATCTCTCGTTCGGCGGCAACGCCGCCCGGTGGATCGCGGCCGCCAACACGCTCAAGGCGCGCCTGTACCTGCACACCGCGGAAACGAACCCGTCGGCGTACTCGCAGGCGCTGGGCGCGCTCTGCACCGGCGCGGCGCTCAACACCTGCACCAAGGGCATCGGCTCCACGGCCGGGAACCTCAACGAGTATCACAGCGCCTCGTCGGGCGAGGAAAACATCTGGTGGCAGTTCATCGCCCGCGACCGGGACAGCTACATGCGCCCCGGGAAGTACCTCGTGGACCTGATGAACAGCCGGAGCGACCCGCGCCGCGCCGAGTACTTCCAGCTCAACGGCAACGGCTCGTACGGCGGCGCCGCGCCGGGCGAGGGCCTGAACACGGCCATCCATTCGAACCTCGGCCTGACGCGGCTGGACCCGGGGTACGCGCAGCCGATCCTGACGTACCAGGAAGCGCTGTCGATCATCGCCGAGTCGGCGTATCGCACGGGGAACGTCTCGCTCGCCCGGGCCGCGCTCGATGCGCTGCGCGGGACGTGGGGCGGCAGCGCCATCGGCGCCGGCCTGTCCGGCACCGCGCTCCTCACGGCGATCCTGCAGGAGAAGTACATCGCGCTCTTCCAGAACTACGAGGTCTACAACGACTGGAAGCGCACGTGCTACCCGAACCTGGTGCCGGCCACCAACGCGTATCAGGGGAACATCCCGGCACGCTTCACCTATCCGGTGGCGGAGCGCTCCTCGAATCCGAACGTTCCGGCGGCCGGGAACCAGCCGCGCCGGAACGCCAACGATCCGGTGACCGCGACGTCGGCCGACGGCACGGCCTGCAACGGGCAGAAGTCGTAACGGAGGGTACAGGGTACAGGGTACAGGGTACAGGGGTACAGGGTGGAGGGGTTTAAGGGGGAAGGGCAGAGGGACTATCCTCTGCCCTTCACTTTTTCGCTGGGCTGCCGCGAGCGAGATTACCGGCCATGAAACGCCTGATCGCAGTTGGCCTCGCCGTGGCGGGGTTGGCGGGTTGCTACCGGTTCACGCCCATCGAGGGCGGGGTGCCGGAACCGGGGCGCGAGGTCAGGCTGGGGCTCTCTGACGAAGGCGCGGTGCGGCTGGCTCCGCTGATCGGGCCCCGCATCGCCGCGATCGACGGCCGCGCCATGGGATCGAGCGACACGGCGTTCGTGCTCGCGGTCCAGGCGGTGGTGTCGCAGTCGGGCCGGTCGATGCCGTGGAGCCTGGAGCAGTTGACGGTGCCCCGCACCGCCGTGTCGACGGTGCGCGGACGCACGCTGGACCGGAAGCGGTCGTGGCTGCTCGCCGGCGCCGGGGTGCTGGCGGTGATCGGGATCGGCGAGGCCTTCGGGCTGGGGACCGGCTACGACGGCCTGTTCGGGTGGATTGGCGGCGACGGGGGGAAGCGATAGGCCCGAATCCTGAATCGTGACCCGTCCTGCCGTGGGGTCACGAGTCCCGATTCACGAGTCACCCTTCGGAAACAGCGGCTCCCCCCGGGTCACGCGCCATCCGGCCGCGTCCAGCGCCATGAGCTCGGCGAAGCGCCGGGCGCCGGGCTCGTCCGGGCCGCCGAGCTGGCGCCAGAGGGTGGCGGCCTTCCCGGGCATGAACGGGTGGAGCAGGATGGCGAAGCGCGCCAGCTGCCTGACGAGGGACGCCAGGGTCTCGTCGAGCGCGGCGGCCTGCGCCGGGTCCTTCGCCTGCTTCCACGGGGCCTGGCGATCCACGTACTCGTTCCCCCGCGCCACCATGCGCCAGACGGCCTGGAGGGCTTCGTGGAGCAGGTACCCGCGGCGCCCGTCGAGCGCCGCGTGGTAGGCGGCCA
>JABWBJ010000102.1 GCA_013360595.1 Gemmatimonadaceae bacterium
CGGCCGCCACGCGGAAACCGGGGCCGGACTCAACGTCAACGGGGACGACGCGGCAGCGGCGATCGCCGCCGCGCTCCACGCCGACGAACTGCTGCTGATCGCCGATGTCCCGGGCGTCCTCGACGAGGCGGGGATGGTCGTTCCCGCGGTGACCCTGGAGGACGCCCATCGCCTCATTGCCACCGGGGTGGCCCGGGGCGGCATGTCGGCCAAGCTGCAGGCCGCCGTGCGCGCATTGGCCGGCGGCGTCAGTACGGTCCGCATCGGCGACTCGACGGCCCTTGCCGAGTCGGCCGCCGGCACCCGCCTCTCGAACGTTCCCTCACCTGCCTGATCATGGCCACGCTCGCCACGCCGCTCGCCGGAGACGGTCCCGGCGCTCCGACCACTCCCGCTTCCGCGCTCCTGCCGGTCTACAAACGCGCTCCCATGGAGCTCGTCCGCGGCGACGGCATCCGCCTCTACGACGCCGAGGGGCGCGAGTACGTCGACTTCACGAGCGGCATCGCCGTCAGCGCCCTGGGCTACGGCGACCCCGGGCTGCGCGACGCGATTCGTCGAGCCGCCGACGGCCTCGTGCACGTCTCCAATCTGTTCCGGACCGCCCCCGGCGAGCGTCTGGCACGCAAACTGGCCGACCGGTCGTTCGCGGACCGGGTGTTCTTCTGCAACTCCGGCGTCGAAGCGAACGAGGGGGCGTTCAAGTTCGCGCGCCGGTGGGCGCGCACGGTCGGCACCCTGGCCAAGCACGAGATCGTCGGTCTGCGCGGCGCCTTCCACGGCCGGCTCTTCGCGAGCCTGGCCGCGACCGACCGCCCGAACTACCGCGCGCCGTTTCGCCCGCTCGCCGGCGGGATCTCGATCGCCGAACGCGATCTCGAGACGCTCGCCGGTCTCCTGTCCGCGGACACCGTGGCGGCGCTGGTGCTCGAGCCCATCCAGGGCGAGGGCGGCGTGCGGGTGCTGGACGCCGGGTTCCTGCGTGAGCTGCGCGCGCTCACGACCGAACGGCGGATCGCGCTCCTGTTCGACGAGATTCAGTGCGGACTCGGCCGGACCGGGTACCTGTTCGCGTACGAGCGCGCCGGGGTCGCGCCGGACCTCCTGACGCTGGCGAAGCCGATCGCCGGCGGCCTCCCCATGGGCGCGATCCTGATGACCGAGGCCATCGCGGGGGCGATCCAGCCCGGCGATCACGGCACCACGTTCGGCGGCGGCCCGCTCGTGGCTTCGGTGGCCGAGTACGTGCTCGACCGCGTCTCGAGTCCCGAACTCCTGGCCGGCGTGCGAGAGCGGGGCGAGTGGCTGGGAGCGGCGCTGCGGGACCTGGCGGCGCGGACCGGGCACATCCGCGAGGTGCGCGGCACGGGCTTTTTCTGGGGTATCGACATGCACACGCCGTCGGCGGAGGTGATCGGACGGGCGCGGGACGAAGGGCTCCTCCTGGTCGGCGCCGGCGACTACACGATCCGGATCCTCCCCCCGCTCGTAGCCTCCCGCGATGACCTCGCCGACGGGTTGCAGCGCCTCGCCCGGGCGTTAGGCTGAACGATCCCCGCGCGGCCGCCCGCCGCACCTGCCCCCGAGCCCATGTCCGAGCCTCGCTTCCGGCCGCTGGCCCACGTGCGCGTGCCCACCGACGAAGTGGTCGCGCGGGCCAGGGCCTTCTACGAGTCCATGAACGCCCGGCGGACCACCCGCCACTTCTCGACCGATCCCGTGCCGCGCGCGGCGATCGAATACGCGATCCGCACGGCCGGCACCGCCCCGAGCGGCGCCCACCAGCAGCCATGGACGTTCGTCGCGGTGTCGGACCCCGCGATCAAGCAGCGCATCCGCGACGCGGCCGAGCGCGAGGAACACGAGAACTACCACGGGCGCATGCCGGCCGAGTGGCTGCAGGCGCTCGCGCCGTTGGGCACGGACGAACACAAGACGCATCTGACTGACGCCCCCTGGCTCGTCGTGGTCTTCCGGAAGGCGTACGGACTGGAGCCCGATGGCAGCCGGCGCACGTACTACTACACGCAGGAATCGGTGGGCATCGCCGTCGGCTTCTTCGTCGCGGCCGTCCATCAGATGGGGCTGGTGACGCTGACCCACACGCCGAATCCGATGGGGTTCCTCTCCGAGGTCCTGAATCGGCCCGCCAACGAGAAGGCGTACCTCATCATGCCGGTCGGGTATCCGGCGCCCGGCGCCCTGGTCCCGGACCTGGAGCGGAAGCCGCTCGCCGAGATCGCGGTGTGGGTGTAACCCATGGCACGAAGCCACGCGGCGCGAGGCCGCCGAACCACCGAGTCCGAACGGTGCATCATCGTGGCCCCGCGGGGTAAATTCTCGCAATGACCAGACGCGCTCTGACCCACCGCCCGGGACGGGCGGGCGCCCTGCTGTTGGCTGGCGCCCTCGCTGTCCCGCACGGCGCCGCCAGCGGCCAGGGGACCGTGCAGCGCCCGACCCTCGTCGTGATGCTCACGGTCGACCAGCTGCGCCCCGATTACCTGACGATGTGGGAGCGCCAGTTCACGGGCGGGTTCGCGCGTCTGCTCCGGGGCGGAGCGGTCTTCCTGAACGGCTACCAGGACCACGCGAACACGGAGACCGCACCGGGACATGCGTCGGTCCTCTCGGGCCGGTTCCCACGTAGCACAGGAATCGTGTCGAATGCCGCCGGAGTGCTCGATCCACAGGCCCCGCTGATCGGCGCCCGCGGGGCGCCGGCGTCGCCGTACCGTTTTCGGGGCACGACCCTCGCCGACTGGCTGCGGAACCTCAGCCCGGGGGCACGCGCCCTGTCCGTTTCCCGCAAGGACCGCGGGGCCATCCTCCCCCTCGGCCGCGCCAAGCAATCGGTGTTCTGGTACGCGAACAGCAACGGCTTGTTCACGACCAGCACGTACTACGCGGACACGCTGCCGGCTTGGGTCCAGCGCTTCAACGACCAGCGGTATCCGCATCAATGGGCAGGGAAGGCCTGGGACCTGCTTCTCGACCCTTCGGAGTATCCGGAGCCGGATTCGGTCAAGGGGGAGAGCGGCGGCAACAACTTCACGTTCCCCCATCGCATCCCCGCGGATCCTTCGCTGGCCGCCGCCGAACTCGCCGGTCTGCCGATGATGGACCAGCTGACGTTCTCATTCGCGCTCGAGGGAGTGCGCCAGATGCAGCTGGGCGCCGGCGCCACGACGGATCTGCTGGCCGTTTCCCTGTCGACCACCGACGCCGTCGGCCATCGCTTCGGCCCCGATTCGCGCGAAATCCACGACCAGGTACTCCGTCTCGATCGGTATCTCGGGGCGTTCCTCGATACGCTGTACTCGCTGCGAGACTCGTCGCGGATCGTGATCGCGCTGACGTCGGATCACGGCGTGAGTCCACTGCCCGGCATGCGGTCGCGATACCCCAACCAGGGGGCCGGATACGTCAACGTCAGCCCGGCGATCGTGCCGCTCTTCGCCAGTCTGCGCGCCGCCGGCGTGGACACCTCCGCTTTCGGGTTTGACGGAGAAGGCATTCTCTACCTCGACGACGAGCAGCTGGTGAAGGCCGGACTGCGGCCGGAGGCGGTCCTGCGGACGTTCAAGGTCGAAGTGGAACGCGTCCGCGGCGTGCTGCGAGTGGATCGGGTCTCCGACCTGGCCACCGACACGGCGAAGGACGACATCGCCAGGCGCTGGTACCACATGCTGCCGCCGGACCTGCCCGCCGCCGCCGTCGTCACCTTGCGCCCGTACTGGTATTGGCAGGGCGTCACGTTCGCCACGCACGGCGCGCCGCATGATCCGGATGCCAACGTTCCGATCATCTTCTACGGCGCGGGAGTCCGTCCCGGACGCCATCCGCGCCGAACCCTCGTGGTCGACATCGCGCCCACGCTGGCGTCCATCGTTCGGGTGCGTCCCATGGAGCCGCTCGACGGCCGGGTCATCAGGGAAGCGATTCGTCCGTAGTGCCTGACGCGAACGCGCTCCGAGCCCTCGAGCGTCTGCGATTCGCCGGTGGCCGCACCCTGAATCTCAGGACCGGCCTGCCCACCGGGGACGAGGCGGCGCTGCGCGTGGACAGGTGGCTGCGCACCAAACAGGTGGAGCTGTCCGGCGACGTCCTCATCATCACGGGACGGGGCGCCTCGAGCCTCGGCGGCGTCCCCGTGATTCGGGAGTCGACGCGCCGGGTCCTGAATCGGCTCCGGCGCGCGGGCGTGGTGGCGTCGTATGGGGAGAACACCCCCGGGTCTTTCGTGGTGACGCTGGCTCCGCTTCGGGACCTTCTTCAGGCGCCGCGCCGGCGCGGGGCGCGCCACACCGACCCCGGTGCCGCGGTGCACGCCGACGTGGCAGGAGCGATCGATGGACTCAAGTCCGAGACGCTGGCCGGTCTGCGCGCGCTGGCCCTTCGCGCCATCGAAGCACTCGGCGTCCGCCAACCGACGGCGGACATGGTGAACGCCGAGATGCAGAGGCAGTTCACCCTGCTGGCCAGCTCGGCTCCTGGAAGTGGCGACCCCGACCGCTGGCTGGCGGATGCGATCGCGAGGGCGCGCCGGGAGTTCGAGGATTCGCTGGCATAACTGTCGTATGGGATAAACGACAGTTAGGCGAACCAGTCCACGGCTTCCAACGCCTGGGGAGGCGTGACCGCGATGGGTGCGCGGCCGGAACTTCTTGTCCGAGAGCGACTTCCAGGTTCGACCGCCGTTTCCGGACCGGCGGGCGACTCGGTTGGACGGGCGACCCGGGCGACGAGGCTGGCCGAATCCTCGTCAGCCGCATCGGCGAGCACCGGCGCTGAGGACCGAGGGGGCTCGAGCGAGACGGCCGCGATTCGCGCGGCCGGTCCCGGGGTCGTGTGCGTGACGCCGCTGCACGAGCAACCCATTGCCGTTGCGGCGTCAACGAGCACGGCGGCCGGCGTCAGCAACTGCTGTGCAAGGTCGATGGACGTGTCGCGACTGTCGAGTTCGACGAGGACTCTCTCGTTGCACCGATGCCACAACAGCTCTGGCGACGGACATCCGCCCGGCAGGCTGGCGAAGCGACGCCGGTCCGGGGGAATGCGATCGACGAAGACGTCCGGCTGGGCGCGCAGATCGATCTGTCGCTCCCGAAGGAAGGCGAACAGCTCGGTAGGCTCCCAGGCGCGGTCGTAGGCTTCGTGGTGGGCGTCCGGGCACCTTCCCACGAAGCTCAGCGAGCCGAGGCGATGGCCGAGGAGCTCGCGCAGGTACCGAGCCGTCGCGACCGGCGGCGACGCCACCCGGATCAGCGAAGCGTCGAGGTCGTTTCCGGCGTGGAGGAGGCGCTGGCGCACGACCGGGCACGAGCACAGGACCGCGGGCGCCGTCGCCCGGGTCGAGAGCGCCTTGAGGGCGGCCACGGCGACCAGCTCGTCGCCCCAGGACAGGGGGACGACGAGATCGAAGCCGAGCGCGCTGCAGGCATTGGCCACCTGGATGGGCCGTGCCGGAAGCGCCTCGATGACTGCATCCGTCCCAACAACGAGGACCGCCAGTGTCCCTGGCGATCGCCTGAGTTCCGCCTCCATCCGCCTCGCGCCGTCGAGCCCGCTGCCCGTCGGTAAGCAAACGGCGCGCCAGCGGGCTGTCCAGCGTGGACGAGGCCTATATTGCCGTCATGCCTGCAGATCGGATGCTCAGCAACGAGCCGTCCGCGCCGGCCCTGGCTCCGGCCGACCGCGCCCGGTACTGCAGGCACCTGTCGCTCCCCGGATTCGGCGAAACCGGCCAGCAGCGCCTGCTCGCGGGCAGGGTGGCGGTGATCGGGATGGGCGGCCTCGGCTGTCCGGCGGCGATGTACCTCGCCGCGGCCGGGGTGGGGGTTATCGGTCTCATCGACGGGGATCGCGTCGACGCGTCCAATCTCCACCGCCAGGTCCTCTACGGCGACGCCGACGTTGGCCGCCTGAAGGTCGAGGTTGCCGCGGAGCGGCTGCGCGCCATGAACGGCTCGATTTCGATCCAGGCGCACCCGGTACGCCTCCAGTCAGAGAATGCACTGGCTGAGCTCTCCGGCTACGACGTGATCGTCGATGGCACGGACAACTTTCCGGCGCGGTATCTCGTCAACGACGCGGCGGTTCTGCTCGGCATCCCGGTGGTTCACGGCAGCGTCCTCCGGTACGAAGGTCGCGTCATGGTGCTCGCCACCGCGGGGGCACCGTGCTACCGGTGCCTGTACCCTGAACCGCCGCCGGCCGGCGCGGTTCCGGACTGCAATGACGCCGGCGTACTCGGCGTGCTGCCCGGCCTGGTCGGCGTCCTGCAGGCGACGGAAGTCATCAAGCTGCTGAGCGCGACCGGCGGCGGCCTCGCAGGTCGTCTCCTGCTCATCGACGCGCTTGGCACGCGATTCCAGACGGTCACGGTCCCCCGGAGACCGTCCTGCCCGATGTGCGGCACGCGTGAAATCACCAGCCTGATGGACTACGACGCCTTCTGCGGGCACTCCGGTGGCGACGAGGTCGTGCGGCTCGCTCCTTCGGAGGCCGCCGGGCGGCTCTCGTCAGGCGTCCAGGTGGTCGACGTTCGTGAGTCCTGGGAATGGGCGATCTGCCGGCTCCCCGGCGCCATCCTTGTCCCGCTTGCGGAACTGCCGGGCCGCCTGGGTGATCTGGACGCGAGCCGCGAGATCATGGTGTATTGCCACCGCGGGTCGCGCAGCCTGGAGGCGGCAAGACTGCTGCGGCGCGCCGGGTTCGCTCGCGTCTCGCACGTGGAAGGCGGGATCGATCGTTACAGCGCCGAGGTGGATGCCGGCGTGCCGCGCTACTGACCGGCGCCGCGCGCATCAGTCCGGTGGGACCGGGCCGCTGGCCACGCTCGGTCTCGGACCGGCGCGGTGGGAGGGCGCCGGTTAGATTGACGGCGGCCGCGCCGGCGTCACGGCTTCCGCCGCGTCCGGCCATCATCGGACTCCTCCTCAAGCTCACCACGGATGCCTGACGTCACGTGCGTTCGATGCGGACAGACGCGGGCCGGTTTCGAACGGCCCCCGTTCCCCGGAGCCATCGGGGCACGCATCGTGGCGGAGGTCTGCCAGTCGTGCTGGGGCGATTGGCTCAAGCAGCAGACGATGCTGATCAACCACTACGGGCTCAACGTGCGGGACCAGCGCGCCAAGGAGTTCCTCTACGGCGAGCTGGAGAAGTTCCTCTTTACCAGCGCGCCCCAATCCTGAAGGACAGGTCGAGCGCGGGCCCCCGCGGCTCGAGGTCCTCGGTCATCCCAAGAAACCACTCCGGCCCCCGGCGGGCCTTGAGCAGGAAGCCGTAGTCGAGCGTCAACTCCCGCTTGTCGAACGCCCTGAGCCCGGTGTCGCGGTAGCCGGCCGACTGGTAGAAGAGGTTGACGAAGGCCGCCTGCTTGCCCCAGAACCGATAGCGGAACCCCGCGTTGGCTCCCACGAACGTGTTCCGCTGAAAGTCGGCGAGGGGACCTTCCGAGGGCGTGTACCCGAATCCGAGGCCCCACTCCGTCCGCCACCGGTGATCGAGTTCGGCGCGGAAGGTGGTGAGTGACGCCACCGACGCCACTCGCCGGCCGTACCCCTCGGGTCCGGTGGGCAGGGTGACCGCGACGGTGGTCTGCAGTCGCCGGCCGAGCCGGACTCCACCGAGCAACCGGACATCGCCGAGGAAGCCGCCGGAGGGGGCCCGATCGAGGCTGTCGCCGTTCGGCAGCTTGAGGTCGATGGGCTCGTCCGCGAGGAACG
>JABWBJ010000103.1 GCA_013360595.1 Gemmatimonadaceae bacterium
ACGGCGCCGGTCATCGACTGGTACCGGCGCCACGGAGCCCGCCTGGTCCAGATCGACGCCGTCGGCACGACCGATGCCGTCCTGCAGCGGGCCCTGGCGGCCCTCGGCCGGTGATCACGCTCAAGTCGCCGCGCGAGCTGGAGATCATGGCGCGCGGCGGGGCCATCCTGGCCGCGACGCTGGAGCGGCTCGCCGCCGAAGTGCGCCCCGGCGTCACCACGAAGGACCTGGATGCGGCCGCCGAGGCGTTCATCCGGTCGCACCGGGGCGCGAAGCCGGCGTTCAAGGGGCTGTACGGCTTTCCCGCCGCGGTGTGCACGTCGATCAACGAGGAGATCGTGCACGGCATCCCGTCGCCGAAGCGCGTGCTGAAGGAAGGCGACCTGGTGAAGCTGGACGTCGGCGTCGAGCTGGACGGGTACTTCACCGACTCGGCCATCACGGTGCCGGTTGGCGAGGTCGACGTGGCCTCGCAGCGCCTCATGGCCGTGACGAAGGAGGCCCTGGCCGCGGGCATCGAGGCCGCGCGCGTAGGGAACCACATCGGGGATATCGGGGCCGCCATCGAGGCGGTGGTGAAGGCGGCCGGCTACACGACGGCCGATGACCTCGTCGGGCACTACGTCGGTTCCAAGCCGCACGGCGACCCGCAGGTGCCTAACCACGGAACGTCGAAGCGCGGCCCGAAGCTCCTGCCCGGGCTCACGATTGCCATCGAGCCGATGGTCAACATCGGCAAGTCGGCCACACGCACGCTCAGGGACAAGTGGACGATCGTGACCGCTGATGGCTCACGCTCGGCGCACTTCGAGCACACGGTGGCGATCACCGAGGCTGGCCCGCGGATCCTCACGCTGCAGCCAGCCCGGGTCTAGTCGGACCTGCGTTCGCGTGTCTTGGCCGGGACCGACCATTCCGCTGGCGCGTCAATCCAACAAGTCGTTAGGCCATGTCGGCGTACTGGCAGCACGGAAGGCAGACCTTCGCGGGCGCCGCCAGCCTGTCACTTTGCCAAAAGGGGTCGTTCGCCGGCGCCTGCTACCAGAACAGGTCCGACTCCGGGATCTTAGAGGGCAAACGCTTGAATGGACCGGAGGGGCCGCCTGTCGTGCCCATCAGCCGCGCGACCATATGCGTGCACGGCGACAGCACTGATCCCTTCCGGCACTACCTGCTTTGCCAAAACTGGTCTACTTGCGAAAGACTGGGGGGGGGCGACCAGTTTTGTCAGCGACGCACTGAGCACGCAGGTCGGCGTTTCTTGGGTTAGAACTGTGGGCGACATGTGCGCTGATCTGGGGCCGGGCAGGCACTCTCACACTGGAGGGACTATGCGCAGATCGATTCAATGGGTCAGTCTACTCGCCGTCGTGATCATGGTTGGAGCGGCAGAGGCGGCTGAGGCGCAGGGCAACTGCTTCCTGCTGACGTACGGCTGCGAGGGGGGTGCGCAGAATCACTATGCCACGGGGAGCGGAGCAGCGATCGGCAAGCCGGAGCACACGGACTGCCGGCTGTGTCCCGGACAGAGCATCAACGAATGTCACGACTCATGCGGCGGTTCGTCGCTGCCGCCGATGACGAAGGCGGCAGTTGCGAGCGCACTGAGGGCAGCGGAGAAGGGTGACGTTGCGACGTTGTTCGCGCTGAGCGCGGTCCTCGGTGATCGACTGCGGTTCAACGAGGAGCGAGGAGCGCTTCAGATCATGTCGTGCACCGACGAGTCCGTTGTGGCGAGTCTCCGTCTCACGACGTCGCAGCGTGTCGCGGCCGTTGCCCTTCCGAGGGCAGGTACGACGACCTCGGTTGGATACGCTGCTCCGGATCGGTAAGTCACGGCGAGCGATACACTCGCGTGCGTATGTTGACTCGCCTGCTTGCGCCGTTCCGTGGGGCGGTGTCCACAACTACCGTCGCCCGGACACGCAGTCGTGCGTGCCGGGTCGCGGCCGCCATGGGTGTTGCCATCCTTGCACCACCTGCTTCAGCAGTGCCCGCGCAACCCCCTGCGGTACGCATCATTCCGGATGAAGTCGCTTGCAGCAGCTGCAGCATTGCGATTCGGAGGATTGCGACGCTGGGAACGAACGACGGCGGGGGCATGATCACCGGAGTGACGCAGACCGTCGCCATCGACGCCCGGGGTCGGTACTGGGTCCTGTCGGCGCAAGCTCTCCCGCAGCTATTTGATTCAACGGGTCGGTTCATTACTGCCGTGGGACGGGTGGGCCACGGACCTGGAGAGTTCGTGCGGCCCATTGAAGTTGTGCCGTTGTCCGACACAGTTGTCGTCCTCGACGCATCAGGCCGTGCCGTTGTGCTCGATGCCGACCTCGCGCCGGTGCGGACCGTTACCCTCACGGCCGGATTCTTCCCGGTGCGCGTCCTCCGGTGGCCGGATACGCTGATCGCAAACGGTCTGGTTGCGAGCCCGGGTTCCGCCGGATGGCCCCTGCATCGCCTGTCGCTTGCTGGCAACATCGACCAGGTCACAGCGTCGTTCGGCCCCGACGACGGAGACCTACGCCCGGGCACGTTCCCCCAGCTGATGCAGAGGATTGCCGTCGCCAAGGACGGAACGTTCTGGACAGCTGACTGGTCCAGGTATCGCCTGACGCTCTGGTCCGGGCCCGGAGAGATGGCGCGGATCTTCGAACGTCGCCCGGCCTGGTTTCCGCGCAGTCGCGGCGCAGCCAGTCTCGGCGCGCCAGACCGGCCACCGGATCCTGCCGTCACCGGTATCGCGACCGATTCCGGAGGGCTCGTCTGGGTCTTCTCCAAAATTGCTGCACCAGGGTGGCGACGGGCGTGGCCAAAGGGGATCGGTCCGAAGGATGAGGCTCCTCTGCGGACGCTCGCCCACGAGGTCCTGTACCGGACCATGATCGAGGTTCTGGATACCAAGGCTGGCCGCGTCGTAGCGCGCGCAACCTACGACGGCTTGATCATGGATGCGCTGGGTATCGGGCGCGTCGCAGCATACTCGGTGGGAGTCGACGGAACTCCGCACGTAGAGATACTCGCGGTCGAACTACGTCGTCGCTGAGATTCCCGCGTTCGGTAGCGTGCCGAATCCGGATCTGCTTCCAACTCGAGGCTCTCTTGTGTGTAGTGGTACCGTCCGATGCGCGCCTTCCCCGTCCCCTGTCTCTTCCTGATGGTTGTTTGGATGCCATTCGCGGCAGGGAGGGTCCCTTTACGGGAGTCAGCCCAGGGACGTCGCGCAGTCGTCGAAGCCACCGGGACTGCATCCGTGCATCGCCGGGAGCTTGAAATCGGGTGACCCTTCGCATGGACTCCGGCGGCGAAGCGTTTTCCATCGATGGCCTTGCGGTGAGTCCTGCGAATGACTCAATCACGCTGACCTTCTACTGTCACTCCGTCGGGCTGGCGCTCCACTCGGTCGCGAATCCCGCAGACAGCACTCGTCGATGGCATCCGACCGCCGGCGACCTGGACGGAAGGTCACGGTGCGATGTCGTGGGCTTCACGCGGCGACTCGGTCCACGAGATACGCTGTCTCTGCGAGAAGTGGCGCCACGAGTCCCGCTGAGGAGCCAGAGGTGGGACTCGCTGCCCGTCGGCGTGTACAGACTGTATGCTCGTATTCACGTCGCGAAGGGCGTGCGAGTCAATCTGGGAATCACGCCTGAGGGCAAGCGCTTGAATGGACCGGAGGGGCCGCCTTTCATGGTACCCATCGGCCGCGCGACGGTGGAATGATCACATGGGCTCCACGTTCCGCTCAGAACCCCTCTCCCTCCGGTCACGGCCAACTTCGAACGCTTTCGATGTTGAACCCACCGTGATGAAGTGGCTGCGTAACGAGAGCGAGCGCGTGATCCCCCGGGACGTCATACTGGCGAAACCCACGACGTTGGAAACGAGATATCTGGTCCCTGTACCTCGCCTGGCTCTTGGACCTCCGCTCAAGGACAAGGCCTCGCGGGAATCGGTCGCGGCCGGCCTGCTGAACTACCCGGTCCTACTGGCGGCCGGGCCGAAGCTGCTCCCGGGGCAACTGGCGCGCGTGTAGCGGGTCGGCCCCTGGTCATCGCTCGCCCGATGGCGGTTCCAGGTCAAAACCCGCGGCGAGGAAGTGCCTGTCCAGGGCCAGGGCGCGCGAGATCCGCCGCGAGGTCATGATCGCGAAGCTGACGCCGTCCGCCAGCGAGAAGTCCTGATCCCGGTACCGCCCAAGCCACGCGGTGAGCGCCGCCTCCTCCAGCTCAGGGGTGGATGTGACGAGCACCGTCGGCGGCTGGGCCACCGTCTGCGCAAACGTCAGGGCGACCTGCCGCCCGGCCCGGTGCAGCAGAAGGGCGTGCGTTTCCATGACGACCAGGTTGCTGGTCACCAGCCGCGTTCCGGCCGTCAGCGCCGCGCGCAACGCACCGGCCACCGCCTCATGGTCGGGGTGCGACCCGACCACGAGCGGATACCAGGTCGACGTGTCGACGAAAAGCTCAGCCACGAGGACGACGACGTCGTGCCGGGGGCGCCGGTGGCGCCGGCTCGTCTACGGCCGCCAGGAACCGGTCATGCTCCCGGGCCACGTCGTACCTCACCGACCCGGGCGCCTCCGGGACGGCACCAACCAGCCGAAGGACGGGGTGCGACGCCGGATCCGTCGTCTCCCGCTCGAGCGCGAGGAGCCCGCGGCGCAGTACCTCGGACTTGGTGGTCGAGAGATGGCTGGCGAGTTCGTCCAGCCGGCGGCGGCTCTGCCGGTCGAGGTAGACCTGCACCGGAGCCGCCTCGGAACCGCGTTTGTGAGGCATGTTCATTACAGGAGTGATGCATTCATGATAATGTCTCATGATCAGCCGGAAGGGGGCCATCCTGGTCGTCGCGCCACGGGAACACGCGAGGCCGGCGTCGCCGCTCGGTCACCTCGCTCGGCGCACCGTGCCCTCGACGGCGGACTCCGGCGCGGGTATCGTCCAGCCGGCGCCAGGGGCGCACCCAGTCCGCGGAAAGGGCGATGCCCACCCAGGAAGCGATGAGCGATGAGCGATGAGCGATGAGGGTCTGATGCCCCCCCTCCAGAGCGACAGGCGCACATCGCGGATCGACCGCTCGACGAACCTCCTTCAGCCCGGCGATCGGCGGACCACGGGCGAGCCCTGAACGGAGATTCGCCATGGACACCCTGCCGCTCCCGCCGCGCCCGGACCTCCGCAACTACCGGAAGCGAGCGAAATCGCTCAAGGCGGCGGCCGCATCCCATGACCCCCAGGCGCTGACCACGTGGGCCTCCCACTGGCTGACCGCCCTCACGCGCGCCCTCGGCTGGGAGCTGACGCCGTTCATCAGGGACAGCTTCGACCGGGCCGTCGCGCACCTGGCCAGGGAGGTCGACCACCGCCGAACCCAGGCCCGCGAACGGGGCGAGACGTTCAGCCTCAGTGACGCGCAGCAGCTGATCGCCCAGGCCCACGGCTATGAGTCGTGGGCCGAGTTCGGCCGCGAAGTCGAGGCCATGCGATCGGAGCACGGCCAGACGGACTTCGAGCGCGCCGCCGACGCCGTGGTCAACGGAGACCTGGCGACACTCGATCGCCTGTTGACCGCGAACCCGGGCCTGGCACGCGACCGTTCCTCGCGGAAGCATCGAGCGACATTGCTGCACTACGTCGCCGCCAACGGCGTCGAGGACTTCCGCCAGAAGTCGCCGCCTGGAGCGGTGGCGGTGGCCCTCCGGCTTCTGGAAGCGGGCGCCGTGGTCGATGCCCTGGCCGAGACCTACGGCGGCGGCACGTACCAGACGCCGCTCAACCTGCTCGTGTCCAGCACGCACCCCGCCGTGGCCGGCCTCCAGTCGCAGCTTGCCGAGGTGCTCATCGACCACGGGGCGGCTATCGACGGCGTGGCCGGCGACAGCTCACCGCTCATGACGGCGCTGGCCTTCGGGTACCTGGAGACGGCGGAGACGCTCGTGCGCCGCGGCGCGCGGATCTCGAACGTGGCCATCGCCGCGGCGCTGGGGCGGCTCGACCTCGTGCGGGAATGGGTCGTCGATCGGTTCACCCTGTCGCGCCGGGAACCGCTGCGCGTTCCGTACTGGGTCCGCATCCCGGCGGACGCGCCCGGTCAGATCGCGGCGGCACTGGTGCTCGCGTGCCGCTTCGGCCACGAGGACGTTGCCCGCTTCCTGTTGGACCTTGGCGTTGATCCGGCGTCCGCTGATCACCAGCAGATGAGCGCGCTGCATTGGGCTTCGGCGAGCGGACTTCCGGGCGTCGTGGACCGGTTGCTTTCCATGGGGGCGCCACTCGAGGCCCGGAACACGTGGGGCGGCACGGTGCTCGATTCCACGGTCTGGTTTGCACGCCACGCGCCGGTCGCCGGCGTCGACTACGCCGCCATGGTTCGACGGCTGCTCGACGCCGGCGCGGATCCGGGTGAGGTCCATCCGTTCCCGACCGGGGATCCCGTGCTTGACAAGTTGCTTGGAGACCGGGTAGAAGGTTCAGCGTTCAGGGTGCAGGGCCCCGAACACTGAACCCCGAACCCCGAACCCCGAACCCTGCAACCGTATGCAACTGGCCGTCGTCGCCCTGGCGTTCGCTCTGGAGGCCGAAGCGCAGCGGGAGCCGCCCTGCGGACTCCCGAACGGCCCCGCGTGCCTGGCGCCTGGCGTCGAGCTCACGGCGCTCGCCGCGGGCCAGGCACACTCGTGCGGCCTCGCGCGGAACGGGGCGGCGTACTGCTGGGGTGACGGGCGCAACGGAGAACTGGGGAACGGTGACACGCTGATCACGCGATTCCCCGTGCCGGTTGAGGGAAACCGGCGGTACGTCGCTATCGGGGCCGGAGGCGCCTTCTCCTGCGCCCTGTCTCGAGCCGGCGAGGTCTTCTGCTGGGGCAGGGCTCAGACCGTCCCCGGCTGGCCCCACGCGCAGCGTTCACCCGTGCTGGTGCCGTTCGCGGGAGCGGTCACCATGCTGGCTGTTGGCCTGCGCCACGCCTGCGTGCTCGACCGCGATCGTCAGGCGCATTGCTGGGGATGGAACGTCGACGGGGAGGCGGGCGTCGGGTCGGCGGGACTCGAGCGGCCGACGGTGCCTGCGCCGGCTCCGGTCGCGGGCGGGCTTCGATTCGCCGCGATTTCCGCGGGCGGCAACTTCACGTGCGCGATCGATCCGGCGGGCGCGGTGTGGTGCTGGGGATCGAACGCCGACGGCATACTGGGCGCGTCGGCGCCGGAGCGCTGCGGCGACGTGGATGCGGTGCCCTGTGCGACGCGGCCAGTGCGCATTCCGCTCCCCGAGACCATGTCGCAGGTCTCGTCAGGCATGGGGCACGCGTGCGCGCTCGGGATCACGGGGCGGGCCTGGTGCTGGGGGACGAACGGATCGGGCCAACTGGGGTTCCTCGGGCGTGCAGCGATCGGCGCCCCTCGCGAAGTGCCGGCGCCGGAGGGGGATCGCTTCGCGGTGATCTCGAGCGGCGGCCTCGGCTCCTGCGCCCTGACGGTGTCCCGCCAGCTGCATTGCTGGGGCGCCGACCTGCAGAACATGGGCGGCCAGGTGCGCCACCCGGACGATTACGCGCCGAGGCGCGTCGGCACGGGCCGGTATGCCGCGGTCGCGGTGGGACGGGCCCACCACTGCGCCCTCGAGAGCGGCGGAGCGCTTTCCTGCTGGGGAGACACGATCCTTGGCGCGCTGGGGCGCCGTTAGGCACGATCCGGCGCGGCGGCGCAGGCCCCGG
>JABWBJ010000104.1 GCA_013360595.1 Gemmatimonadaceae bacterium
CGGCGCGCCCGGCCCGCCCGCCCGCGGGCTCGCCGCCGTTAGGCGCGAAGACCGACTGCAGGAATACCAGTCCCGGTCCGACCGGATTCCAGGCCAGGTTCCGCTTCCCCGTGTCCGACGGAGCCTGCGCCGCGCCCCCGCGGCCGAATCCGAACGGAGCGTCGTCGTCTCCAGTCTCCCCTTCCCGGAGCGGGGTCCGGCCCAGGTCCGCCACGACCTTCCCGGTGTGATCCCAGAGCTGGTCCACCGATCCGAAGCTCGACACGGGCACCCGGTACGAGAACGGCTCGGCCATCACCGACACCCGGAAGTACGCGCCGTCGGGCGAGGCGTCCACGGACCGGATCATCGCCGGCGCCCCGATCTTCCGCAGCGCGCGCGAGCGGATATCGACCTGCGCCAGCTGACCCGTCGTGTAGTACTTCAGGATCTCCTTGTCATGCGGGTCCTCGAGCAGGCTGAAATGGACCCGTTGCGGGATCCTTCGCCCCTCGGTCAACCGGACCTGCGGGCCATCCTCGATCCCGTCCGGTCCGTGCGTCGGGGCCGGACCGCGGCCGTCCGGCAGCACCACCATCGTGACGGTCCGGCCGTCGGCCGTCCAGTCGAGCCCCGTCTCCAGCGTCGCCAGGAGCGGCGTACGGCTGAGCTGGGTGGACTTCCCGCTGGCCACGTCGGCCACGAAGGCGTATGACGCATCGGCGAAGTTCGCCACGTAGGCGATGTGCGTGCCGTTAGGCGACCAGGCCGGCGACGAGATCGTTGCCCCCTTCGGCGTTTCGAGCGTCCGGGTGGCGTTCGTCCCGGGATCGACGAGCATCAGCGCTGTTCCGGCGCGCATGGTCAGCGACCGCGCTCGGTTGGCCCTGGTATCCACCACGAGCCCGCCGAGGTAGATGTGCGGCTTCCCGAAGTCCCGGATGTCGCCACGATCCGGGACGGCGGTCCTGAGGAACCACTTGCGGTCCGGGCTCGGCATCGTGAACGAGATGTCCACCCGCGGGGTGGTGATGATCCGTTCGACGACCGCGGGTGGCCTGGCCCACCCCTCCTTGCGGAGGACCTCCTCGGGGTTCCAGGCCCCCTGGGCAAACGCGCCCGCCGGGAGCCAGGCGAGGGCGAGTACGATCGAGCGGAACCGGGACAGATGGCGGATCATGCAGGCCTCCACGGCCGGACGGGTTCGCTGGGTCAGGACAACTATATGGTTACGGACATGGCGGCGGCCATGCTGGGCCACGAGGGCCGCAGCCGACCCCGGAAGGTCTCACGTGCTGGCTGGATGCTCGAAGGCCCGGCCCCGTGCCTCGAGCGCGCACAGGACCAGCACGCCGGTCACGAAGAGCGCGAGGTGCTCAAGCGCGCTGGCCCCCGGAAACAGGATGATCCCGGCGGCGAAGAGCGGCGGCACCAGCCAGCGCGCGACCGGGACGCGACAGCGGCCTCGCCGGAGCGCAAAGCCCAGGCCTGTCACAAAGAGGACGCCAGCCGCTCCGAGCGTCGCCCGCGCCCCGATGGCGAGCGGATCGCCAGGATGCGCCAGAGTCTCCTCGACCACAGCCGCAAACCCGATGACGCCGAGCATCATGGGGAAGTGAAGGACGCTGAAGGCATCGCGGGCCAGCGACGACTGCTCGCTGCCGCTCGCGCCGGCCAGCGCGTGCTCCAGCGCCGTTCTCGCTCCGGCGAAGTACGACCACCAGAGGGCGCCGGCGCCGGCGACGGCGATCACTGCGGCCGCCACCTGCGACCCTGTCCATTCCCCCCGGGAGAGTCCGATCGCGGCGACGATGAGGGACTCTCCGAGGGCAATGATGACGAACAGACCGTGACGTTCGGCGAAGTGTTCCGGGTGCAGGTTCCATCCCTCTTCGCGCCCGCCTGCACCGGCGGCGGCCAGGTCGAGGACGATGGCGAGTCCCCAGAGCGCGTACTGCCAGGCCCCGCCAAGGGCGCCACCGGCGAGCGCGGCGACGAGGCCCGTCACTGAAACCGCCGAGAACAGGCGCACCGCGGCGCGCTGCGACGGGTTCACCCACGCCACCCAGTCGTACACGAGCAGGCCGATCACGCGAACCACGACATAGGTCCCCGCGAACCAGAGCGATCGGCCCTGGAACGCCGAGGGGATGCCGACCGCCAGGAAGAAGGCGGCCCCGGTCGCCACCAGCGTCGCCGCTTCCACTCGCGGGTGGGTCGTGTCCGCGGCATTCAGCGCCCACGTGAACTGTGTCCACCCCCACCACACCAGCCAGAAGATCAGCACGCTTTCGCCGACGGCCCGCCAGGTCACGCCCTCGTGGAGCAGGCTGACCACCTGGGTGACGCAGAAGACGAAGACGAGGTCGAAGAAGAGCTCGACGAACGTGACCTTCTGGTCTTCGGGTGAGACGAGGCTTCGCGGCATGAGGCCGTAATCAACGTGATCGCGGCATTCTCCGGCAATCCGACGCGGCCGCGTGGCTCGCCCGGATCGCGCCGTTCGCGGGTCCGGGGTGGCGGCGCGGGGCCACGACAGAGATCTTCGCGGCGTGCCAGATCCATTGAATCCGTCGCTCGCCGTCCGCGAGCGCCTGCTGGCCCTCGACGTCTTTCGGGGCATGACGGTCGCGGGGATGCTGCTCGTCAATCAGCCGGGCGACTGGGGCGCCATCTACCCGCCGCTGGCGCACGCGGCCTGGCACGGCTGGACGCCGACCGACCTGATCTTCCCGTTCTTCCTCTTCATCGTCGGCGTCACCACGCATCTCTCGCGCGAGAGCCGGCGGCGGCGCGGTGACACCGAAGCCGCCATCCTTGGCCACACGGCCCGGCGGGCGGCGCTCATCGTGCTGTGCGGTCTGCTCCTGGCCTCGTTCCCGTGGTGGCCGATCGAGCGCATCACGGGCGTGCGCATCCCGGGCGTCCTCCAGCGCATCGGCGCCTGCTACTTCCTCGGCGCCGTCCTGACGCGGCGAGGCTCGATCGAGCGCCAGGTGCTGACGCTCGCCGTGGTGCTCTTCGGCTACTGGTTCGCGATGACCCTGCTCCCCGTCCCCGGCACGGGCGCGATGGGACACCTGGTGCTGGACCGTCCGGACGCATCGCTGGCCGCGTGGCTCGACCGCCTGGTGTTCGGAACGCACCTGTGGCGGAGCTCGCGGACCTGGGATCCCGAGGGACTCCTGTCAACGGTGCCCGCCGTCGGCACGGTGATGCTCGGCGTGTTCGCGGGACGCTGGATCTCGACGGAACGCCCGATCCATGAGCGGCTCGTCGGGCTCTTCGGAGCCGGGGCGCTGGCGACCGTGGCCGGCCTGATGTGGAACTGGTCCTTTCCGATCAACAAGAGCCTTTGGACGAGCAGCTACGTGCTCTTCACCGGCGGGGTGGCGGCGCTGACGCTGGCGACATGTCTCTGGCTCGTCGACGTCGTTCGCATCCGGTGGTGGACGGCGCCCTTCACCTGGTTCGGCAGGAACCCGTTGCTGGCGTTCATCGGCTCGGGTGCCATGGCGCGAACGATCTACTCGCTGGTGACGATCCCGCAGGCGGATGGCTCGACGGCCTCACTCCAGCGCGTGATCTACGAGACGGCGTACGCGTCGTGGCTGGAGCCGATGGACGCTTCGCTGCTCTTTGCCGTGAGCTTCGTTGCCCTCTGGGCCCTGATCCTCCGGTTCCTGGATCGACGCGGCTGGTACTGGAAGGTCTAGCCGCAGCGGGCAGCCGCAGCCGGCAGCAGACGGTGCCGGGCCCTCAGCTCAGGAGGCGATCGGCGGGGAGGCGGTCGCGGTCGCGCAGGCCGGCCGCGAAGGGACCCAGCAGGTGGGCGATGCCGTTGGCGTAGTAGTTCACCAGCTCGCGGCCCCGCGGCAGCACGACGTACCCTTCACCGACGCGCGCCACGATCCGGCGCATGCGGAGCATCCGGTAGGCCCGGTCGAACGTCTCCTCGATGTCGCGATCCGCCCGGATGACGCGTCCGTTCAGCTCGAGCAGGACGTCGCGCATCGCGGCCATGCGGTCGAGCAACTGGCCGCGCGGAACGAAGTCGGCGTCGAAACTCTGGAGCGCCGCACAAGCCAGGGGCACCGGAGTCACCGGGATGATGGCCCCGATCCGGGCCAGCATCGCATCGCAGAACTCCTGAACCCGCGGCAGGCGCTCGGAGCGATCGAGGGCCAGCACGTTCACGCCGGCCGTCTCCTGCTCTTCGAGCCAGGCGTCGACGCTGACGGGAGCGCCGATGGTCACCGCGGCGCGGCCGTACCGGCGCCACTTCCCGGTCAGGAGACGGCCAACGTTCCAGAAGACGAAACGCAGCACTTCGCCGGCCTGCGCGAGCCGGGCCCCTTTCACCGGCTCCCCTCCGCTCCGCAGTTCGCCGAGGAGCGTGCGGTCCTCGAGGACGCGATCGTAGTTGATGCCCACCGGAACGATGTACATCCGCGACCGCCTGTCGGGATCCGCCGCGACGCCGAGGATCGCGTCGAGGAGTCCGATCTTGCCCGGCCGGAGCCTGCCATCCCGCGTGAGGCCCCCTTCGGGGAAGATCCCCTGGGTCACGCCGTTCCGCGTGATGAGCTGCACGTACGACCGCAGCACCGCGTGGTACAGGGGTTCGCGGTAGCGCCGGCGGATGAAGTACGCGCCGAAGCTCTTGAACAGATACTCGAGCGGAAAGGCCCGCGCCCACTCGCCCACCGCGTACGAGATCGACACGTCGCCCATGAGGACGTAGGCGACGACGACGTAGTCGGCGTTCGAGCGGTGGTTCATCAGGTAGACCACGATCGCGTCGCGCGGCAGCCCGCGGAACGGGTCCGGCCGCTCGAACTCGACCGACACCTTGTAGAACAGTCGCAGCAGCGCGTTGCTGGCGGCGTACCCGAACCGATAGTACGCCAGGACGTTGAAGAAGGGCACGATCTCACGCAGGTACCCGCGCACCCGTTCCCAGGTGGCGTCCTCCCCGGCACCATGCTCCGCGGCGTGCGCGCGAACGGCGTCGTGGACGGCGGGGTCGGCGAGGACCTGCGCGATCACGAACGGCTTTCGCGTGAACTTGAAGCGGTCCACGCGGACCCTGTGGTGCAGGAGCGTGCGCCGGGCCGCGCGGCGAAGGAACCAGGCGGCAACCATCCAGGCGGCCGCCGCCACCGCCACGGCGAGGACCAGCAGCGCGGGGCGCGTGATCGGGCCCTCGGCCGCCTACGGCATCCGGCCGTACTTCCGCATGGCGGCGAGCAGGCGATCGACGGGCAGGGCGTACACGCGAACGTCGTCGGCCCCCGTCATCGTGTTCGCCGCCAGCAGGGCGTTCGTGATCGCCGCCTCCGTGGCCTGCACCGTCGCGACGAAGAGCGGCGACAGACGGCCGTTGGGGATCATCCGGATCGTCTTCAGAGGAGGATCGTCCGCCCAGGCGCCGGGATTGGCCGTGGAGAATGCAATGAAGATGTCCCCGGACCCGTTGGCGCCGAAGCCACCCTGACGGCCGATCCCGAGCGCGACGCGGGTGGCGAGGCGCTTGAGTTGATGCGGGAGCAACGGCGCATCGGTGGCGACCACCACGATGATCGACCCCTGGTCCGCGTCGGTCTCCGATTCAGCGCCGCCTGGCGCGTCACAGCGCCGGGCGCCGGCCGCGAGCGGACCCGCGTTCGCACTACAGGGGAGGAGATCGCGGATCTCCTCGCCCACCGGCACGCCGGCAATGCGGAGATCCTGGCGGGCGCCGTAGTTGCATTGCACCAGGACGCCCACCGTGTAGCCGCCCTGCGCGTCCGTCAGCCGGCGCGAAGCGGTCCCGATGCCACCCTTGAAGCCGTGGCAGACCATCCCGGTGCCGCCACCGACGGCGCCTTCGAGCGGGAGCCCGGCCGACGCGCTGTCGAGCGCGGCCGAGACGTGCTCGGGTCTGACGTGGAAGCCGTTGATGTCGTTCAGGCGTCCGTCGTACGTCTCGGCGACCACCGGCAGCCACCACGGCTGCAGGGCGTTCTTCTGGGCAATCTCCCACTGGATGATCGCATCGCGCACGACGCCAACGGAGTGGGTGTTGGTGATCGCGACCGGCCCTTCCAGCAGGCCGCTCTCCTGGACCCAGGTCGTGCCGGTCATCTCGCCGTTGCCATTGAGCGTGAACCAGGCGGCGAAGACGGGATCGTGATTCGCCTTCCCGCGCGGGTGCACAACCGTCACGCCAGTGCGAACCGGGCCCCGCCCCACGGCGAGTGGGCCTTCGCCGGAGATGAGGGTGGTGGAGCCCACTTCGACGCCGGCGACATCGGTGATCGCGTCGAGCCGGCCGGGCGTGCCACCGATGGGGAGCTGCAGGTCGCGCGCGCGCGGCTTCTGGGCGGGCAGCGCGGACGCTGCGGCCAGCAGGACCAACGCGGCGGTGACGCGTGGCACGAGCACTCGACGCTCCCGGGCTGAGGCTCCGGTACGGTACTCCAGGGGCTCCGGACCCGCCACCCGCGGACACTCGCTCTTCCTGACAAGAGAGTCGCCGCGGAAACGGCCGGAGTTGGCGCGGATTGGTCGCTCCTGGCAGCCCCGGCGTATCCGCGGTGATTCGCGTTCTCCGCGGTGACTCGTTCTTCCTGAAAAGCGAGTCGCCGCGGAAACGGCCGGAGTAAGCGCGGAGCGGACGCCGCCGTTCTCATGCGTGATCCGCGGTGATTCGCGTTCTCCGCGGTGACTCGCCCTTCCTGAAAAGAGAGTCGCCGCGGAAACGGCCGGAGTAAGCGCGGAGCGGACGTCACCGTTCTCATGCGTGATCCGCGATGATTCGCGTTCTCCGCGGTGACTCGTTCTTCCTGAAAAGAGAGTCGCCGCGGAAACGGCCGGAGTCTGCGCGGATCTGTCGCCACTGGCAGCCCTGGCGTATCCGCGGCGATTCGCGTTCTCCGCGGTGACTCGTTCTTCCTGAAAAGCGAGTGACCGCGGAAACGGCCGGAGTCGGCGCGGATCTGTCGCCACTGGCAGCCCTGGCGTATCCGCGGCGATTCGCGTTCTCCGCGATGACTCGCCTTTCCTGAAAAGAGAGTCGCCGCGGAAACGGCCGGAGTCTGCGCGGAGCGGACGCCATCGGTCTCGGATGTGTGATCCGCGGTGATTCGCGTTCTCCGCGATGACTCGCCCTTCCTGAAAAGCGAGTGACCGCGGAACGGCCGGAGTCGGCGCGGAACGGATGCCACCGGTCTCGGATGCGTGATCCGCGGTGATTTCGCGTTCTCCGCGGTGACTCGTTCTTCCTGACAAGAGAGTCGCCGCGGAAACGGCCGGAGTCGGCGCGGATCTGTCGCCACTGGCAGCTCTGACGTATCCGCGGCGATTCGCGTTCTCCGCGGTGACTCGTTCTTCCTGAACAGCGAGTGACCGCGGAAACGGCCGGAGTAAGCGCGGAGCGGACGCCACCGTTCTCATGCGTGATCCGTGGTGATACGCGTTCTCCGCGGTGACTCGTTCTTCCTGAAAAGCGAGTGACCGCGGAACGGCCGGAGTCGGCGCGGAACGGATGCCACCGGTCTCGGATGCGTGATCCGCGGTGATTCGCGTTCTCCGCGCTGACTCGCTCTTCCTGACAAGAGAGTCGCCGCGGAAACGGCCGGAGTCTGCGCGGAGCGGACGCCATCGGTCTCGGATGCGTGATCCGCGGTGATTCGCGTTCTCCGCGGTGACTCGTTCTTCCTGAGAAGCGAGTGACCGCGGAAACTCGCCACTGGCAGCCCTGGCGTATCCGCGGTGACTCGTTCTAATGAAAGGAGAGTCGCCGCGGAAACGGCCGGAGTCGGCGCGGGCCGGGGCCCGCGTGGGTCACCCGGGCGTCCTGAGCCCTTTGGGTTTTCGACCGAGGAAGTCCTCGACCGGCTGCGTGCCACGTTGCGTCATGCGGTGGTCATCCATGAGGTTGATCGCCCGGGCGTTGGCCAGGGCCTCCTCGTCAGCGACCCCTTTCTCCTTGATGAGGTAGGCAGCCCACAGGTGGCTCGCCCGCCAAGCCACGGTGCAGTGCAGCAGCACCTTCCCATTCGCGTTCCTGACCGCCTCCGCGAACTTCGTGACGGCGTCGGGGGCGTACGGGGCTTCGTCCGTTCCCCGCATGGGCAGGTGGACGTACGTCATGCCGAGGGATTTCACGAGCGCCGCCTCGTCGAACGGCACCCGCTGCATCTCCTGGGGCATCCGGAGGTTGACCACAACCGTCACGCCCTGGGCCTTGAGCTCACGGAGCGCGCGCTCGGTAGGCTGCCCCCCGATGAAGAAGTCGGATCCGACTCTGGCGTATCGGTCCTGGAAGAGCCCGGTCGTATCGAGCAGGACCGGCGCGGGCAGGGCTGCCGTTCCCTGTCCTGAAGCGACCGGATATGGAACGGCGACGATGAGGGCGAGCGCCGCGGCGCGGATATGAACGGACATGTGTGGATCCCCATTCGTCGTGGAATCAGCAGTTTCGCGACTCGCCTCACCCGGAACAACCCCGGGCATGACGATTCCGTGCGAGAACCGTGCAGGCTGTGGTCCACGCGTGATGAACCGGACCGGTTCCCGCACCGGAACACGCGGCGAGAACGCGGGATCCGGGTCACTTCTGCACCGGCGTCCGCTGGGGGTGCCGCAACCGGCCCGGCTGCTATCCCCGGTACTGCTCCGTGCTCAGGTACTTCATCCCGGAGTCGCAGGCGATCGTGACGACCGACGCGCCGGGTCCGAGGCGGGCTGCCTCGCGGAGCGCCACGGCGACGTTGGCACCGGTGGACGTTCCGGCGAAGATGCCCTCCTCCCGTGCCAGGCGCCTGGCCATGGCCATGGCGTCGGCGCTCGAGACGGATTGCACCTCGCTGGCCAGGGAAGGATCCCAGTGCGGCATCACGAATCCGGGGCCGGTGCCCTCGATGCGATGCGGCCCACTCGGCCCGCCGGACAGCACGGCCGACTCCGCGGGCTCGACAGCGATGACGCGCACCGACGGATCGTGCTGGCGCAGGCGAGTGGAGTTGCCGCGCAACGAGCCGCACGTCCCGACGCTCTGGACGAAGGTTGTCACCCGGCCGCCGGATTGTTCCCAGATCTCGTCGGCCATTCGCGTGTAGGCGCTCACCTGGTCGCGGTTGTTGAACTGGTCCGTCCAGAAACTCCCGGGCGCCGAGGCCATGTCGCGGGCGGTGGCGATCATGCGCTGCACGAGCTCGCGGGTGATGAGGCCGCCCGGCGCCTCGACCAGCGTGATCTCGGCGCCCAGGGCGGCCATGTGGGCACGCTTCTCCGACGAGACGGCCACCGACGTGACGATCTTGAGCGGGATTCCCTTCACCGCACAGACGAACGCGAGCGAGACGCCGGTGCTGCCGCCCGTGTACTCGACCACGCTGCCGCCCGGCTTGAGCCGTCCGTCCCGCTCGGCCGCGTCGACCATCGCCAGCGCCATGCGGTCCTTCATGCTGCCCGTGGGGTTCTCGTACTCGAGCTTGAGGAAGACGGAGGCGCTGTCGGCCGGGACCATGCGCTCGAGGCGGAACAGCGTCGTGTTGCCGATGAGGGTGATGGCGTTCATGATTCGGGCTGGTCGAAGGCAGGCGATGGCCGGTCGGGGTAATCTATCTTCGAGGCGCCCTGGGTCATCCGCTGTGGCGCCCCCCCACCTGGCTGGAGTGATGATGAAGATCCTGACCGGTTTCGCCCATGAGGTGCGCCGAGCGCAGCGCCTGATCGCGATATCGCTCGCGGCCGGCATCCCCGGGGCGGCGGCGGCCCAGGGCGCCTCAGTCGCCGGCCGCACCGTCGACTCCACAAGCCGTGCGCCGATGCCGCTGGTCACGGTCGTCCTTGTGAACGCGGCGACCCACGACACGCTGTCCGGGACATTGACCGGGGCGGACGGCCGGTTCCTGATTCGTGGCCTGGCGCCCGGCCGCTACACCATCGCGACGAGGTACCCCGGCGTGACCCCTGCTGAACGAAGTGTCCTCGTCTCGACCCTCAACCTGTCCTATGACCTCGGAGATATCCTGATCGGACGACTGCAGACGCTCGCCGGGGTCAACGTCACCGCAGACGCCATCCGCACTGCCGCCCTCAACACCGAGGTGCATCGCATCGACCAGGGAGCCACGCCCACGACAGGATCCGTCCTCGATGCGCTGAAGAACGTGACCGGGGTGACGGTGGATCAGGAGGGGAAGGTCCTGCTCCGAGGCAGTGATCGCGTCGCCGTTCTCATTGACGGCCGCCCATCGAGTCTGACGGGGCTCGGCAATAACCCGAAGTACGTTTGAGCGCTACTGGGCACAGATAGGCGCAGAACCAGAGATCGAAATGATCTTTGTCACACTGTCCTTCGCCTGCGTGATATCTGACGCCACCAACTTCAACGTGTGGGATGAAGGCGGCGATGAGAAGTTGTACCTGTCGTGTCGACAGCGCCAATCCGACTCGCCAAGGCGCTTGTTTCAGAGAGCAGAACGACGCCGGTGGGGCGGTTCGGAACATCAGTGCAACCGGTGCTCACGGCAATAGTAAGGCCGAAAGCCAGGTTCGATCGCATGCGCATGGCTTGCTCCGAGATTACCGAGTTGGACTCAGGTACGGCCCTGGACTTCGCCATCCGGCAAGCAGCGCGACAACGCCCGCTCGCCTGTCAACCGTCTATCCAGGATGATTGGTTGCGCTTCCGACTGTAGTGGTTCAGCCGAAACCGACCTTTAGGCCGGCCTGACGAAGCTACACTTTTCCCTCGACCGGCGAGCGGCCGGACATGGAGGGAAGAGCGATGAC
>JABWBJ010000105.1 GCA_013360595.1 Gemmatimonadaceae bacterium
CCGAGGTGGTGCGGGTCACGCAGGGCCAGCTTCCCGCGTCGCGGGCGCCGGTCTTCCAGGCCTTTTCGCGCGTGCTCGGCTGGGCCGATGAGACGCGGCGCCTCAAGGTCCGCGCCAACGCCGACACGCCGAAGGACGCTCGTCAGGCGCGCGGGTTCGGCGCCGAGGGCATCGGGCTCTGCCGCACGGAGCACATGTTCTTCGAGGGGGACCGGATCCACGCCATGCGGGAGATGATCGTGGCCCGCGACGAGGCCGGCCGGCGGCGGGCGCTCGCCAGGCTGCTCCCCATGCAGCGCGCCGACTTCGAGGCCATCTTCGAGGCCATGAGCGGGTTCCCGGTGAACATCCGGCTCCTGGACCCGCCCCTGCACGAGTTCCTCCCGCACGGCGGGGAGGAGTCCAAGCTGCTCGCGCGGCAGCTGCAGCTCTCCAAGGCGGAGCTGGCCCGGATCGTGGAGAGCCTCCGGGAGAGCAATCCCATGCTGGGACACCGCGGATGCCGGCTGGGGATCACGTATCCGGAGATCACCGAGATGCAGGGGCGCGCGATCTTCGAGGCGGCCGTTCGCGCGCGCAAGCGCGGCATCGACGTGCACGTCGAGATCATGGTCCCGCTCGTGGCCACGCTGAAGGAGTTCACGCATCAGCGCGACATCCTGGAGGACTGCGCGCGCCAGGTGCTGGGACCCCTGGGCCCCGTGCCCTACGAGATCGGAACGATGATCGAGCTGCCCCGCGCCGCGCTCACCGCCGGCGAGATCGCCGGCGAGGCGGCGTTCTTCTCGTTCGGCACGAACGACCTGACGCAGACCACGTTAGGTCTGAGCCGCGACGATGCCGGCCGTTTCCTGCCGGGCTACGTGGAGCGCGGCATCTTCCCGGACGATCCGTTCCAGACCCTCGATACGACGGGGGTCGGCCGCCTGATCCGGCTCGCCGTGACCGAGGGCCGGGCCGCGCGCCCCGGCCTCAAGACCGGCATCTGCGGCGAACACGGCGGCGATCCGCGCTCGATCGCCTTCTGCCATGAGACGGGACTCGATTACGTGTCCTGCTCGCCGTTCCGGGTGCCCATTGCCCGACTGGCGGCAGCGCAGGCGGCGCTGGCGTGACCCGTCCCCCGTCCCCCATCCCCCATCCCCCTTCCCCCTTTCCCCGTTTTCCTGTGTGTGTCCGCGTCACCTGCGGTCGCTGCGGCAGGCCCACGTGGGCCGGTTGCGGCCGGCATATCGAGGAAGCGCTCGCGGGTGTTCCGGTGAGCGAGCGTTGCACGTGCCGCGAGGCCGCGGCCAGTCCCATCGATCAGCGGGAGCGTCCCTGGTGGAAGATCTGGTAACGGTCCCGGGTTGACGGGCCTACCAGATCAGCGTGTGGGTGTACTTCACCATCACGGTCCGACCTGACGAGAGCGGACGCCGGGGTTCACCGGGCACGTCGCGAGAACGTGGCTCCGCGGATGCCGCTGCGCGGCACTCCGCTCGGGCCGTGGAATGCGCGTGGTGCTTGCTCTGCACTAATACCCTAATACCGCACGGTGAACGCGTTCGACACGATCGCCTCGGAGTGCTCTGCTCCGGAGAACAGGACGCCCTGAACCATGCGATACCGGCCGGGAACCACACTGCCCGTCCAGTTGCCGAGGCCGGTGGTCACCGCCACCCCGATACTCTGCGCCTCCCCGGGGGCAATTGCCACCTCGGCTCCGGTTGACATCGTACAGATCGACGTCCACACCGGAACCCACCGCTCCGCCTGTTCGTGCTCCAGGCTCCGGGCACAGACCAGCGTCGCGACGCGCTCACTGGTGTTTCGGAGCGTCGCCGTCACCGTGAAGGTTGACCAGCCCTGCGGTGAACGCTGGGCCACGACCGTATCCGGCGTGACTTCGAGACTGGCCGCCCCCGCCGATGGTTCCGCCGGATCCCCGCACCCCACTTCGATCAGCGCAGCCAGGGTCAGCGTGATCGCTGCGATACGTCGCATGGGTTCCTCCCCCTTTGTCGCTCAGCTGCGAGGGTCAAACTGCCGCCCCAAGTGAGTCGTGGTGATGTAATTCCAATTGCTGAACACGAATGTGCATCCGGATCCAACACACACAGGAATGCCCTCCTCATTGGGCATCCAGTCCTGTGAGTTCTGTGAGCCGCCGCCGAACAGGATGCCGACGGGATAGATCGACGAGGCCCTTCGTGAGAACACCGGCGACCCGCTGTCACCGCCCCCGACGCGGCTGCCGCTCACTCGATGCGCGCAGAGCGTGACATGATGCGGGTACTGGTCCGTAACTGTGAGCTTCACGGCGACGTTCTCACAGCTGGTAATCATGGTGCCGCCGGTCCAACCTGTCGTGCGACCGACCTTCTCAAGGGACTGTCCAACGTACTCTCCGGCAACGTACGGGATGCTCGTCCACCACGAAGCGAAGGTGATAGAGCCCGCGCCATAGTTGACACCCTTCGAGCTGGTCTTCGCCACCTTTGGGGCCCAAGCCGAGGGGCTGATATACCTTGCGTAGAGGGCGTCCGACTTCGCGCAAATGCTGTAGGTGCCGCATTGCGGATCTATGACGTTCCAAACCGGATTCAACTCGATATTTGCAACTTGATTCGTACTGGGCGTGTTCACAGGCTGATAGAGGGGGCCCAGGAACCCCATCCCCGGCTCTCCAGGCGCACAGTGGCCAGCCGTCACGAAGCCGGTATCCGCCATGTAATTCGAGACATTGAACCCCACAGTGCAGAGGCCGTAGTTGGCGTTCTGAATCTGGATACCGCCGCCCATTGGCCGGAATGACTGTCGTAGCGTGACCATCAGGCTCGTCACCGGGGCTAACTCGACTTGGAGCATTCCGCGATCCAATCCCAGCGCCACCAGCGCCTCTGTAGCGGCCTCGATGCCGGACGGCTTCGCAACGCCAACACGAACCCTGTTGTTGGCTTCATCAGCATCCACGAGGACAATGTCCTGACTGCCTAACCGCTGCGACGCGAGGCTGGCGCCAGCCACGAGCGTTGAGAACGCGAACGCCGTCGCCTGGGAGCGCACCCGCATCCCCGTGGCAAGGCGAGCTCGCAACTCCGCATACGCTGGCTCTATCAAGAGTCCGTCAAGGAGCGCAGACCGTACACCCGCTGTGTCGCGACCAACGGGCAGTTGGGCGACGAGTGTGCCGGCCGTATCGACGAACAGGCCGCCCAACCCCGGAAGGCGCGCTTCGAGTCGCAAAACCATGTCCTCGACACCGCGCGCTGTCCGACCACGAACGGCAGAGTCGAGCTGTGCTCTGGCTAACGCTGACAGCGCCACCCCTTGGCGTATCCTGGATGGCTCCGTAGCTGCATCGACACACGCCACGCTGCCTAGCAACGCCAGCCACGCCCCACCCGCCCTCGTTCTTTGTATACGTTTCATCCGTAAGCCTCTCATGAAACGAGCGATCTTTGCGCGCGGCCGACTGCGTGTTGGTCTGCGGATCCTCCTGTCGGCAATCTGGGCCGTGCTCGATGCGGGCGTCAAGGAGGGCTCTTTGTGGTAACGGAATACCTGCAGAACGCTGAACGTCGAAGTTGTCACCGGTATCCGAGAATCCCCACCCGTTGATATCTGGAACTCCTACGGGGCGGTGTATTACTCGGCGCGTGGCCAGGCGACGCGCCGAGTCCGAGCAGCCTGAATCGACCCGGGATCGCCGGAGGCGGCCGCGTTTTCGCCAAAGCGGAGCTCGACCACCACGCGGAAGCTGATGGTGGCGTTCATCGATTCGCGCCGCGACACGTTCAGAGTCGAGCCGATCTGCGCCCGGCTACCGATCGCTCCATCGACGTCCTGCGAGCACAAGGCCCGGACAGCCGATCCGACGCGCCTGCCACGGCGGGTACAGCGGGACGCCACGCTGCGGCCCGAGATCGAGCGGGTGTGGCGAGCGAATCGGGAGGTATACGGAGCGAAGAGGATCTGTAAGCAGTTGAACCGAGGCGATTCCGGTCGCGCGGTGCACGATCGCGCGGCTGATGCAGGGGAAGGGCTTCGGGGCGTGGTGCGGGGCCGGCGCGTCAAGACGACGATCCCTGCCGTGGTCGCGGAACGGCCGCGGGATCTGGGGGAGCGGGACTTCACGGCGACCGGGCCCAATCGACACCTTGGAGCAGGCCGCGCTCGAGCGTCGACGAGTGCGAAGGCGTGCGGGACCGTGGCCCGAGCTTCTGGCGCTGCTGCGTGACGGCACAGTTAGTGCAGAGTACTGTTTGGTCGCCTCACGCCTCAGGTTACTCCGACGTATCAGCGAACGTCCTGGCCGCCGGAGCCACTAGCCTCGTCGCCTAACGTCGATGATCGGGAACCCGCGGCACGGGTACCACCGCACCACCGCGTCGGACCAGCGGGCCTACCAGATCAGCGTGTGGGTGTACTTCACCATCACGGTCCGGCCTGACGAGAGCGGGCGCCGGGGTTCACCGGGCACGTCGCGCGCCGTGAACAGGCCCTCGTTGTAGACCACCCAGAGGTCCGTCCCCTCGCGGACGTTGTACCGGAAGCGCGCGTTGAAGCCCGCGAGATCGGCCACGCTGCTGTACTGCGCAAAGGTGCTGACCGACACGCGCGTGTTGAGCGCCACCTGGACCTTGAGGCGCGCCAGATGGGCGGTGGTCTCATCCCCGCGCCCAGCGAACCGCAGCCGGTCGAACCCGTACCCGCCGCCGAGCTCCAGGTACTTCGACGGATTCCAGGCCGGATTGGCCGACGCGCTGAGGCGCGTGCCGTCGTAGAACTCTCCGGCCGTAAGAGTGAAGTCGCCGCGGAACTTGCCGGATCGCGGCAGGTCGAGCCGCGCGCTTCCGCCATGGAACCAGTACTCGCCGGGCACGACCACGGAGCCCGCGACCGGAAACGAGTCCCGCACGCTCTCGAAATGCGAGTGCCCCGTGATCCAGAGCGACTTGCCATCCTTCAGCTCGATCATGAACTGCGGCTCGATCGCCCGGGACTCCGCTGATCCGTCCGCCAGCCGCTGGAACTCGCGCCCGCTCAGGACCACGGCGGTGGAGCGGACCGGGGACGCTGCGTCGTGAAAGCGCTTGTACTGGACGTTGCCGGCGAACTGCCGGAAGTCGGTGCGGAGCTGGAAGCCGAGGCGCGGGAGGAAGTCCGCCCCGACACGAGAGGTCTCCAGGGCGTACGAGAGGCCGTCGTCGCGGCGGCGCTCCCATCGGGCCAGCAGGAGGGACGAGGCGAGCCCGGACCCCTCGTCGACCGCCTCGTCCTGCGTGCGCGCCAGCTTGAGCGTGATCCATTCGTCGCCGGCGGGCCGGAGCACTGCGTCGAGCCCCGCGGCGAGGTTGTCCTGCCCGTTGCTCCCCTGTCGCGACGTGATCATCGCTCCGACCGACGAGTACGGGTTCAGCACCTGCTGGTTGAGCCTGACGACGCTCATGTTCTCCCCCGAGCGCGTCCCCCGCGAACCGGTCTGCATGGAGAGGACGCCGTAATCCAGGCCTCCCATGCGCCCGACCGCTCGCGCGCCCCCCAGGAGCCGCACGATCGAGCCGTCGTCCAGGCCGATCCGGCGGCTGTGGAAGAGGCGGTCGGCAAAGCCGCCCGTCGCGAACTCGAACGTCGAGGCGCGCTCCTGGAAGAACTGGCGCTTCTCGGGGAAGAACAGGGGGAACCTCGTCAGGTTCACCTGCTGGTCATCGGCCTCCACCTGGGCAAAGTCCGTGTTCAGCGTCAGGTCGAGGGCCAGGTTGGACGTCGGCGAGTAGCGCACGTCCACGCCGGCCTCGTGGGCCAGGTCCCGCTCCGTCCGCCACGCCGCCGTGCCTGACGAGGGCGACTCGAGCGCCGCCTGGCTCGTCGCCCCGCCGAGCAGGTAGGGGGTCACGTACGCCGGACGGGCCTGCCGGACGCCGCGGAGGACGACGCGCTGCGCCTGCGAAGGCTTCGCGAACGCCAGCCCGCCCCATTTGGGGTCGATCGCCGGGTAGGTCTGCCGTTCGTTCTTGCGGGCGATGAACCGGTAGACGATGAAGCCCATCGTCACCTGGCCGTCGACGACCTGGAAGCGGAGCGTCGAGAGCGGGATCCGGAACTCCGCCGTCCACCCCTGCTCATCCTGGGTCGTGGCCACGTCCCAGTGGGAGTTCCAGTCGGAGTTCATCGGCATTCCGCCGCCGCCGAAGACCGCGTCGTTCGAGACCGTGCGGTCGTTCCGCGCCCCTGCCGGATTGGTCACGAACCAGAGCGCGGTCTCGTAGTCGTTGTAGCTGTCGATGACGATCGCGAGCAGGTCGTCGCCGCTGTAGGCGTCCCGGTAGAAGGTGTTGGTCCTGATCTCGCCGGGCTTGGAGTCGTACAGGCGGCCCCCCATGTACAGGAACCGGTCGTCGTAGGCGATGCGGACGTCGGTGCGCTCGGTCAGCGTCCCCAGGTACACGGGCTGGTGCATGACCATCTCCACGGGGCGCACGTCCGCCCAGGCCGGCTCGTCCAGACGGCCGTCGACGATGATCGCGCCCGTGGCCCTCGCAACCGGCACCGGAACGGTGCGACGCGCGTCGGCGCTGGCGGAGGCCGTGGCCGCGGTGGCGTCGTTCTGCTGCGCGGAGGCTGGCCGAGGCGCAAGGGCCAGGAGCGACGCGACCGCCAGGTACGCGGGTCGGACAGGGCGGGTGAAGACGGACATTCACGAATGCTAGCGATTCTTCCGGTGGAGCGGCAGACGACGTGCTCCGTCCACTCATGTCCGCTCGCGGCCCCCGGTTCAGATGCTCCCTGCCTCGTCCGTACCGCCGGCCGCCCCGCGCCCCAGCGGCTCAGGCGTCCTCCTTCGCGCCCGCCGTCCAGCGCTCCCCGGGCCTACCGCCGGTCACGCGTGCCCTTCGCGGTCACACGTGCTGGTCCACCAGGATCGGGTTGCCGTCAGGATCCGCGATGATGAAATGGGCCGGGCCGGCAGTCGATTCGTCCGCCGCCGTCACGAACTCGACCCCCTGGGCCCTGAGCTGCCGCTGCAGTTCGCGCACGTCCGTGAACGACTCCAGTTTCTGCGCGTTGCCGTCCCAGCCGGGATTGAACGTCAGGATGTTCTTCTCGAACATCCCCTGGAAGAGGCCGATGATGGTGTCCCCGTTCTTCAGGATGCACCAGTTCTGCGCGACATCGCCGCCCATGGTGCGGAAGCCCAGCTTCTCATAGAACGCCCGGGAGGCGTTGATGTCCTTGACCGCGAGGCTGACCGAGAACGCGCCGAGTTGCATGATGTTGTCCTCCGGTTGAGCGAGTGAGCGCTGTCTCCGCGGTCCAAGGTGGCGCCGGGCCTGCCCGAGGGCCAGCGCCTCAGGAGCCGAGCACGCTCCGGACGAGAAGGCCCGCGCCGGCGACGGCCCCCGAACCAAGGAGGCCGCTCCCGAGCATCCGCAGGGTCACGACTGTGGGAATCGCGGTCACCGAGAAAACGGCCGACGTCGCGACCGCCGCCAGCATGGCCCCCATGGCCCCCGCCGCGGCGAACCGGGGCACCAGCAGGAACGCGGCCGCCACGAACACGCCCAGCGCGACCGCATCGATCCGGAGCGGGACACCGGGCGTGAGCCGCAGGGCCGACGCCGGCGTCGCCAGCGCGGAGAGGGGCACCAGCGGGAACATCGCCAGGACCAGCGCCAGCGCCCTCGTGGCCGGGGCGAAGGCGTCGCCCACCACCAGGGG
>JABWBJ010000106.1 GCA_013360595.1 Gemmatimonadaceae bacterium
TGGGTTGTATGAACCGGTACTCAGTCTCGCAGCGGAAACACTCGATGGCATCGTTGCGGCGACCGGCAAAATCCTTATTCGAATTGCGGGCATTGCCGGGCCAACCGCGCAAGCGATGCGTGAAGCGACAATTGCCGTTAATCTTGGTTATCATGTCGGCTTGGTTAGTCTGGGTGCCTTGCGTGAAGCCGGCACGACTGAGATGCTTTCTCATTTGCGCGCCATTGCGGAAATCATTCCGATTATGGGGTTCTACCTGCAGCCGGCGGTGGGCGGCCGCCCGTTAGGCTGGCGTTTCTGGCGGGAGCTGGCCGAGGTGCCCGGGGTGGTGGCGATCAAGGTGGCGCCGTTCGACCGGTACGCGACGCTGGACGTGGTGCGCGCGGTGGCGGATTCCGGGCGCACCGATATCGCGCTGTACACCGGGAACGATGACTCCATCGTGCACGACCTGGTGACGCCGTTTCCGTGCACGGTCGGCGGGCGGCTCGTGACGCGGCGTTTCGTGGGCGGGCTGCTGGGTCAGTGGGCGGTCTGGACGAAGCGCGCCGTGGAGCTGCTCGAGCGCGTGCAGCGGTCGACCGCCGCCGGTCCGCGCGGGTGGACGACCGAAGCGGCCGCGATCACCGATGCGAACGGCGCGATCTTCGACGCGGCCAACGGGTTTGCCGGGTGCATCCCCGGGATCCACGAGATCCTGCGCCGCCAGGGCCTGATGCGCGGCACGTGGTGTCTCGACGCGACCGCGCGTCTGTCACCCGGCCAGGCGGCGGAGATCAGCCGCGTGTGCCGCGACTACCCTCAGCTCAGCGACGACGAGTTCGTTCGCGAACGCCTCGACGCCTGGCTTTCGTAGCCTGGTCGCCACTCACCGCGTCCAGATCAGAATCACTCCACACGTCCCGTTGAGTGGCTGGTACTTCGGCGGAGCCTGCACCCCTCGCGGATAGACCTCGATCCCGGCCACGGTGGCGATCGGCACGACATCGTTGATGAAGTTCATCCCGCTCATGGTTGGCAGCGTCTGCATGTTGAAGGACAGGGGATAAAAGCGCGCGCCGTCGAGGTAGATCTCCATGCGACATCCGTCGATCCCGAGCGGCAGCAGCCCGGACCGGCCAACCACCCCTGGCTCCTTCACCATCCTCACCTTCACTCCGTGCCGGCCATGAAGGAAGTCGGTGATCCGTGAACCCTTCCGGGATTCGAGTTCCTCGGGCGTGATGAAGAAGCCTCGATTGATGCCTCGCTCAACGTCGGCCATTCGCTCGTAGAAGCCCCGGCTGCGGAGGGACTGGAGGTACTCGTTGACGACACGAACCTCCTGTAGCGTCTGGGGAAACGGTACCAGGACAATCCGCAGCGCCGTGTCCGGGATCGCTGCGAACCTGAACAGATAGGGATGGAACCCGATTCGCCGGAACTCGAGCGTCCGTACAGACTGCTCCAACCCGAGCGCGAAGCGTCCCTCTGCCGTCGCCACGACCCGGCGTCCGTCGGGAAGGACCACGTTCGCGTGCGCGACCGGCACCCCCGCGGAATCGACAATCACGCCAGATATCAGCCTGGTGGTCGGGGCCTGCGTCAGCAGCGTGGTCGGCACAAGGACCAACAGCAACGCCAATCTGTTCGGGTTCGCCACGAGTTCCCCTCCTGCGCAACTGGCGATGCTACTCCAGTTTCTCCTTCAGGACAGCGACAAGGAGCGCCGGGTGGAGTGCCGTAAGGAGGAGCCGATCGACAAGGATCGTTGGCGTTCCGGTGACTCCCAGCGATGCTCCCAGGTCCACGTCACGCGTCACTGCGGATTCGTGGCGGCGATCGGCGACGCAAGATGCGAATGCCGTCAGGTCACCAACGCCTGCGATCGAAGCAATGGTGTCAACGTGCATCGAATCCAGGCAGCGAGGATGATGATCCGGCGATGTCTGCATCCTGGTGCCTCCCAACGGTGAAACGACAGTTTTCTGGATACGAAAGAAGAAACGGTCCCGCAAGGGCCGGAATTGGCAACCGAACTCGACCAATGGCATCTGCAGGAACAGCAAGAGGTTCGACCCTCGGCCTGACCGACGCGGTGACCGCCGCCGCCAATCATCGACCCAGCCACGCATCGTTCCCCGGTGAACCGAGGTAACGACAGTCCACTGGCGCAGGCTCTGGAGTTCATGAAATCTTGCCGCTTGACCAAGACCGCCTTACGTTGGCGCGCAGTCTCTCAGGATTCGCGGAGGACACCATGGGCCGGATCGCTCCTCACGTCGAGACCATCAAGCTTGTAGCAATCACGCTTGCCACGAAGCTCGCCCTGTTCTTCGGCATGCGCAACGGAATGGCACCACAGACCGGGGACGAGTGCGAACACAAGGCGTGCAGTAAGACCGGGGGCGAGTGTGGTCCTCCGCTCATCAATCACACGTGTTGTTGGCAAGACAAGTCGTGCACGCTGATAAGCTGCGTGCTAAGCGAGTGTCCGCCGACCTGAGGGCACGCTGGGTTGCGCCGGACCACCCTGCGACTCCAGTCCCTGCGCACTGCACGTACGATTCCAGCGTGGATTGGAATCGGGCTCACTGCTGCCGTACTGCTCGGATCGGCTTCCCAGGGACTGCCGCCGTTCACTCTCGTCGAACGGTGGTCAGTGGGTGTTTTTAGCGGCGACAAGCGCTTTGAGTTCGGGAACATCGAAGCGATGGCGATCAGCGAGGACGGGAAGTACGTGTTCGTGCTCGATAGGCTGAATGGGCGTGTAGCGGCATTCTCGGACAGCGGAGTATTCATTGGTAGCGCTGGACGACATGGACGTGGCCCTGGCGAGTTTCAGTACGCCAGCGCGGTGGTGTCGCGCGATTCGATCGCCATGGTCATCGATGCGGCGACTGGTCGTATGTCGAGCTGGGTTGTGCGCGGCAATTCGCTCGAGATGAAAGCAGAAGTGAGTGGCACAGCCTTCCTGGAAACTCGCGCCGCATGCGCGCTTGGTGGCTCGCTTATTCTGCTGCGCTGGTCAGCGGGCAAGATCCTTCATCAGGTCACGACCGACGGCGTGGTTCAAAAGTCCTTTGGTTTGCCGTTCACGCAGGATGCACACCCAATGATGGGCGCCGCCACCACATTTGGTTACGTGGCCTGCGATCGCCGGCAGCGTAGCGTGTATGTCGCGGCCACCGAAGTTCCCGTTGTCCGTCGGTATCGCGAGAATGGTGCACTTGTCTGGGAAACGTCGATCCCAAACATGCACCCCCCGGTTATCAGCGCTGTCGGCGCGGGTATCCGATATAGTCCGCCTCAGGGAAGGGACTATGCGCAACTCGTTGCCTCACTCTTCGCGCTGGGCGACTCACTGGTCGTCGTGCAATTCGGCGAGAGTGGTCGCGACATCGCTCAGGCAAGTGAGATCACCCAGGTAACGACCCTCGTACTATCGAGCAGCAACGGTCGGGTGCTCTGGCAGGGAAACATGTTGCCGAAACTGGATGGAGCGCATGGAGATCGGGTTTTTGCTCATCCAAGCGATCCGTTTCCGAAAGTGAAGGTGTTTGAATGGAGGCGGCAATGAGAAGCGGAGTGAGAAGCCTGGCAGGGATGGTTGCCCTGGGTGTTGTTCTCCCCGGGGTGACATACGTTGCGGCTGCGAATCGTGTGCGGCCTAACGACGAAGCGACACTCGCGGAATCGGGCATCGATCCGAAGACGACCGATCTTCCTGACTTATCTCCACAGGTCGCGAAGACACTCGGACTGATATCTACCTGGAGGCGCTAGCGTCGCAGCGCGGCTCCCACGGATTCCGGAACGCCACCTCCGACCGCGTCGGGGCGCGCCAGGACGGACAGATACTCGCTCCCGAGCGCCGCCCGGCCCGACCCGGACAGCAGGAACACCGCGAACCGCTCGGCGAGCGCCGGGTGCGCCGCGCCCAGCGGAATCGAGAACGCATAACGAATCGGCGCTCCGCGCATCGTCACCGTATCCGACGCCGACTTTCCGACGACGCGCGCCGCGGCGCGCGCGTACTCCGCCGCCAGGTCGGCGCTGCCAAGGTCGAGCGCGGCCGGCAGCCGGACGTAGCGCATCCCCGACGCCCGGGCCATCGACTCGTAGAACCAGGCGTAGTCCAGGTCGCCCGACTCCAGCAACGCCACCAGCTCGATCTCCTTCGGCCGCATGTTGCGGAGCGGCGAGGCCCGCGCCAGTGCATCGGCCAGACCGCGCACGCCGATGGCCAGTTCCGCGAGCTGGAACACCATCAACGTCCGGTACCCGGCGGGATCGAGGTCCGGGTTCGACCGGCCGGTTTCGATCCCGGGCCGCAGCAACACCTGCCACCAGTTCACGGAATCGATCTCGGCGGCGAACCGGGACCGATCGGTGTACGCGAGGACGATCCGGTTCTCGGCGAACCGCACATACCACGACGCCTGCGACGGCATCAGGACCTTCGGAAACACGTCCTCGTCGGCGAGCGCCACGACGTCCGGAATCTTCCCGAGCTCGGTGAGCTTGCGCGCGGTTTCCAGGCTTCCCGCCGACTCGAGCTGATACGCCACCCCGGTCGCGGCGGAGAAGCTGTCGAGTGCGGCGCGCATCGGACGGGCGAGGCTGCCGGCGGTGTACACGACCAGCGGCCCCTCCCCGGCGGCGGCTCGATCCCCGCCGGCACAGGCCGTCACGGCTGCCATCGCCAGCGCACCAGCCAGCCACCGCATCGTCAGGCCGTGTTCAACTCGTGCGCCAGCGCCTGATCGATCGTGGGGTGGTCGAACTGGAACCCGGACTCGATCAGCTGGCTCGGCCGCGCCCGCTGGCCGGCGAGCACCGTCTCCTCGCCCATCTCCCCGAACAGGAGCTTCACCATGAACTCCGGTACCGTCGCCAGCGCCGGCCGCCGAACCGCGCGCGCCAGCGCCTTCGTGAACTCGGCGTTCCGCACCGGCGTCGGCGAGGCCACGATCAGCGGACCGCTGAGCGACTCGTGCAGCGCGGCCCAGGCGAGGGCGTGCATCGCGTCCGTCCGGCTGATCCAGCTGAACCACTGCCTGCCGGACCCGATGGTGCCGCCGGCGCCGAGTCGGAAGATGGGCAGCAGCCGCTCCAGCACGCCGCCCGATGGATGGAGCACGAGACCCGCCCGCGGGTGCACGACGCGGATCCCGGCCTCCCGCGCCGGATCGGCCGCCCCTTCCCACTGGCGCACCACCTCCGCCAGGAACCCCGTGCCGGGGGGACTCTCCTCATCGACCTCTTCGTCCTCCCGGTCGCCGTAGTAGCCGACGGCCGACATGTTGACGAGGACGCGCGGTTTGGGATCCAGCGAGGCGCAGGCGCGGGCCAGGAGCGATGTCGTCTTCACCCGGCTGTCGATGATCCTCGCCCGACTTTCCTTCGTCCACCGCTGGCCGATGTTCTCACCGGCCAGGTTGATCACGATGCGAATCCCGGCCAGCTTCTGCGCGTCCATCGTTCCCGCCTCGGGATCCCACGGAATGTGCCCGTGGCGCGGATCCTCCTTGCGCCCGATCCGGATCACCGCGTGGCCCAGGCCCTCGAGGTGCCTGGCGAGGGCCGATCCGATGAACCCCGACGCGCCGGCGATGGCAATGCGGCGCGGCACCTTGTGCGATTGGCTCATTCCGCCGCCGGTCCGAGTTCCAGCACGCGCCACATGTACCACGAGCCCACGGTGCGGTACGGGGCCCACGGGGCGGCGATCCGTTCCACGCGCTGGGCGTCCGGGAGCTTCCGGAGCCGGTAGGCGCGCTGCACGCCCTTCCGGATTCCGAGGTCGATCACGGGGAGGACGTCGGGGCGGCCAAGCCGGAACATGAGGAACATCTGCGCGGTCCAGACGCCCACGCCCTTCACCTGCACCAGCCGCCGGATCACCTCCTCGTCAGGCATGGCGTGGAGCGATTCCGTCTCGATGACGCCGGCCTCGGCCTTCGCGGCCAGATCGCGCAGGTAGCCGAGCTTCTGGCGCGACAGGCCGGCGGCACGAAGGGCGGTCTCGGGAACGGTCGCGAGGGGCCGGGCGGCCATGGCGCCGCCGCAGGCCGAGACCACCCGGCCATAGATGGTCGTGGCCGCCTTCGTGGACAGCTGCTGGTACACGATGCAACGAGCGACGAATTCGAAGTGCGAGCCGTCGGTCGAGGGACTGAGGCGGCAGGGTCCGACCCGTTCGATCACCTGCTTCAGGACGGGGTCGGCCTTCCGCAGATGGGCGATGGCCTTGCGATGCATGCCACAAGAAACGACGCGGGGCGCGAAACAGGAAGCTGGAACCGGAGCCGCGCCGCCGCGGAGCGGGGAAGCCCGGCAAGACGGGAGCGCCGGACGATGGAGGCCGGATCGGTCGACCGGACCCGGACGCCATGTCGGCGCAACGCAACGGGCGGTAGTTTGCCCCACATCTCCATCGGGGCAGGGCTGCATGAGACAGTGGATCCTGGTCGCCGGGTTTGTGGCGCCGCTGGCGGCGGCGGCACAGTCGCCGGTCGTCGTCCTCCGGCACGCCAACCTCGCCGACGGGGCGCGCGGAGCGATCGCGACGAACTCGGCGCTGGTGATCCGGAACGGGCAGATCGCCTCGATCGAGAACGAACCGTTCGCGCCGCCGGCTGGAGCCACGGTCATCGACGTGGGGGGCCGGTACGTGGTGCCGGGCCTGATCGACGCGCACACGCATATCGCGTCCCTCGCCAGCGCCCGTCGCGCCCTCGAGTCGGGGGTCACCACGGTGCGCAGCGCCAGCACGAGCAACTACCAGGACGTCGCGATCCGCGAACTGGTGAAGCAGGGCGTGATCCCGGGACCCGACGTCGTGGCGGCGGGGGTCTTCGTCACGCCCGACCTCGGCGAAACGATGCTCGCCGACCCGAAGCTGGGCGCGTTCGCGGGCGGCGTCACCAGCGAAGCCGCGCTGCGCGCGGTGGTTCGCGTGAACCTCGAGCACGGCGTCAACGTCATCAAGACGCGAGGCACCGAGCGCGCCGGTCTGCCCAACACCGACCCCCGCAAGCAGACCTACACCGAGCAGCAGCTGGCGTGGATCGTGGACGAGGCCGCGAAGGGGGGCGTCCCCGTCATGGCCCACGCGCACGGCGACGAGGGCGCGTACGCCGCGGTGAAGGCCGGCGTGCGCTCGATCGATCACGGGACGTACCTGTCGGACTCCACGCTGGCGCTGATGCGGCAGCGGGGGACATTCCTCGTGCCCACGTACATCACGGTCGTGGACCTCACGCGGCCGGGCGGCGACTACGACGATCCCGTCCTCACGCTGCGCGGCGCGCACATGCTGCCGCGCCTGGGCGAGACGGTCCAGCGCGCACATCGCATGGGCGTGAGGATCGCGACCGGCGCCGATACGCAGTACGGTCCGGAGAGCCTCTCACGGGTGTCGGGCGAAGTCGCGGCTCTGGTGGAGCTGGGGCTCACGCCGCTCGAGGGACTGCGAGCCGCCACGACCGTCGCAGCCGACCTCCTGGGGGTCGGCAGCCGCACGGGAACGCTGCAGGTGGGGATGGAGGCCGACGTCATCGTGGTCGAACGGAATCCGCTGCAGGATCCGCGCGCGCTGGCCGACGTCCTGGTCGTGATCAGCAACGGGCGGGTGGCGCTGAACCGCCTGCCCTTCGGCCGGTGATGTCCGGGCTGCGCCGGCTCCGTGCCCTGCTGCTGCCGTTCGCGGGCGCCGTCG
>JABWBJ010000107.1 GCA_013360595.1 Gemmatimonadaceae bacterium
GAGCGTCGTGCGGTCGGCGAGCGGCACCATGTCGTCGCGCCGCACCTGGGCCAGGACGCCGAGGCGGACATAGCCACGGGGACTCGCCGCGAGCGCCATGGCGCCCTCGAGGCGGAGGTAGGACGCTTCGCGCCAGAGCGAGTCCACGACGGCCCCGTTCGCGAACTGCAGCACGCGCCCCTCGAACGCGGAGAAGTTCAACGCCGCCCCCGTACGCGCCGAGAGGCTGAGGAACGGCAGGCGCAGCGATGCCGTGCGCCCCCGTCCGTCCGAGCGGTTCACGATCGACGCGCCGAGGCCCACCACGTCGCCGATGGCCCGCGGCGTGTCGAAGGCCAGCGCGATCGAGCTGCGATCGGGATCGTTGCGATACGCCAGGACCGCCACGGTCCGCGTGCCGAACAGATTCCCCTCCTGGAGCGACAGATCCACGATCGACTCCGTGCCGCTCGTGGCGACCGAGCCGCCGGCAGTCGTCGTCCACGCGTCCGCGGTGCGCACGTGCAGCACGACGCCGCTGTCGGTGAACTGCTCGTCGATGCGCACGTCGCGGAAGATCCGGAGCGCGCGGAGGTTCCGCTCCGACTCGGCCACCAGCGACGGGTCCCAGGGATCGCCCACGCCGAGCAGGAGTTCGCGCCGGATGACGCCGGGGCGCGTTTCCGCGTGGATGGCATTGGCGACCCGCCAGGGCCAGAAGCGCGTCTCGGCGGAATCGAACACCGCCGCCCGATGCAGCACGATCGCCCGGACGCGCGGTCGCGCCTCCTGGGCCGCCGCGGTCGAGAGAGCGGCGAACGCGATCGGCAGCAGGCGGGCGAGCGAGAGCGCGAGCGTCCGGGGAGCGGGCGGCACGAGACAAAGAAGACACGCCGGACGTGGTGCGCCAAGTGTCCCGGATCGCCCGATCCCCCTGACCCGGGCCCGGTCGCGCACCCAGATTCCAGCAGGGCGCCCGCGCGGCGCGAACTTCGGATTCCGTCCGGTCAGGAGGTCGTTGGCCATGGACTACTCGTCACCGTCCCTGCGCCTGGTGCAGGGCCAGGGGCTTCCGGGCCCCCGTGCCATCCGCGTCGTGCTCGCGGTCGTCGTGGTGCTGCTGTTTCTGTTCCCGGCCGGCATCCGCATCGCGGCAGACCTGTTCTGGTTCCGCGAGATCGGATTCGAGCGCGTGTTCACGACCGAGCTCGCGGCGAAGGCGGCGCTCTTCCTGGCGGTGGCGATCCTGAGCTGGGTCTGGCTCACGATCAACGTCCGGGTCGCGCGCCGGTCCCCCGCCGGCGGCCCGGTGTTCAGCGGCCAGCTGCCTGACGCCGTCGTGGAGCTGATCGAACGGCTGCCCCGCCTGACGACGCCGGCGACGTACGTCATCGCGGCGCTGGCCGGCCTGTCCGCGACCGCCGCCTGGATGACGGCACTGCAGTTTCTGAACGGCCAGCCCTTTGGCGCGACCGACCCCGTCTTTGGACGCGACATCGGCTACTACACCTTCGTGGTGCCGGCCCTGGCCATGCTCCTCGGCCTGCTGAGCACGCTCACGGTGTTCTCGGCGCTGCTGGCCGGCTTCGTCTACTTCGTGCGGGGGGAGATCCGCCCCCCGGCGCCGCGGATCTTTCTGTCGCCGCGCGCCGGCGCCCACCTCGGCATCCTGGTGGCGATCTTCCTCGTGCTGGCCGCGGCCCGGATCTGGATCGTCCAGATCCCCGAGCTGCTGTATTCCACGACGGGGCCCCTGACCGGCGCCAGCTACACGGATCTCCACGCGCGGCGTCCCGGCCTCCATATCACGGCGGTTGTCGCGCTGCTGGGCGCGGGCCTGATCCTGGCCGCGGTCGCCCGGCGCAGGGTGCTGCCGGCGGCGCCGCTGGCCGTGATCGCGTACATCGTCGTGGGCCTCGCCGGACGCCAGGCGTACCCGGCCATCGTCCAGAAGCTGGTCGTCTCGCCCACGGAGCTGACGCGCGAGCGGCCGTTCCTGGCGCACCACATCGCCGCCACCCGCGTGGCGTGGGGCATCGACAGCGTCGCCACCCGGGATCTCCCGGGCGACGTGGCGCTCACGCTCAACGACATCCGCAACAACGGGCCCACCATCGAGAACGTGCGCCTCTGGGACCGTGAGCCGCTGCTGCAGACGTTCGGCCAGCTGCAGGAAATCCGGACCTACTACGACTTCATCAACGTCGACGACGACCGGTACCTGATCGGCGGCCGGTATCGCCAGGTGCTGCTGTCGGCCCGCGAGTTGAACACCGGCGCGCTGCCGACGCGCAGCTTCATCGCCGACCACCTGACCTTCACCCACGGCATGGGGATTACGCTGGCGCCGGTGAACCAGGTAACGACCGAGGGGCTGCCGGTGCTGTTCGTGAAGGATCTGCCGCCGGCGTCCACGGTGTCGCTGAGCGTGACGCGCCCGCAGATCTACTTCGGCGAGTTGACCAACAGCTACGTCATCGTGGGCACGCAGCAGCCGGAGTTCGACCACCCCTCAGGCGACTCGAGCCTGTACGCCGCCTACCAGGGTCGCGCCGGCGTCCCGCTCACGTTCCTGCGGCGCGCGGTGCTGGCCTGGCATTTCGCATCCCTGCGGATGCTGCTCTCCGGCGACATCACCGCCGAGAGCCGCATCCTGTACAACCGGAACATCTCCCGCCGGGCCGCGCGGGCGTTGCCGTTCCTTCGCTTCGACGGCGACCCGTACCTCGTGGTGACCGATGCCGGCGAGCTGGTCTGGATTCTCGACGCCTACACGAGCACCACGCGCTATCCCTACGCCGCGCGCCTGGCGGACGGCACGACCTACATGCGCAACAGCGTGAAGGTGACGATCGACGCCTACCACGGTACGGTGCGCGCCTACATCGCCGATGCCGCCGATCCCCTGATCCGCACGCAGTCGCGCATCTTCCCCGGCATTCTGTCGCCCCTGGACTCCATGCCGGCGGACCTCCGTCGCCACCTGCGGTATCCGGAGGACCTGTACCGCGCCCAGGCCGCGCTGTACACCACCTACCACATGATCGAACCGGACCTGTTCTACAACCGCGAGGATCAGTGGCAGATCCCGATGATGGAGCAGGGGCGGGACCGGAATCCGTTCATGCGTCACCTCGTGATGCGGCTGCCTGACGAACAGCAGGCCGAGTACATCTTCATGACGCCGTTCACGCCGAGGCAGAAGGACAACCTCGCGGCGTGGATGGTGGCCCGCAGCGACGGCGAGCACTACGGCAAGCTGCTGGTGTACCGGTTCCCCAAGCAGAGCTTGATCTTCGGGCCGCGGCAGATCATGAACCGCATCAACCAGGACACGGAGATCGCCCGCCAGATCACGCTCTGGGACCAGCGGGGATCGGAGGTAATCCGCGGCGAGCTGCTGGTCATTCCGATCGAGAAGTCGCTGATCTACGTCCAGCCGATCTACCTGCGCGCCGAGGGCGGGCAGATCCCCGAGCTGAAGCGCGTGGTGCTGGCGCACCAGAACCAGGTCGTGATGGCGGAGACGCTGGACGCCGGACTGACGCTCCTGTTCGGCGGCGATGCCGGCCGGCCTTCGGTGGTGGCCGACCAACCGTCCGCGCCCGCCGCCGGCGCCGCTCCCGCCACCGGAGTCAACGCGACGCTCGTCAGGCAGATCCAGGAAGCGTACGACCGCGCGATCGCGGCCCAGCGCGCGGGCAACTGGGCGCTCTACGGCGAGGAAATGAACCGGCTCGGTGACCTCGTCCGGCGGCTGAGCTCGTCAAGCCCGCCGCGATAAGGGGACGAGGAGCCGCGGCCGCGGGGGAACGGGCAGGCGAGTTGATCGGCGCCTGCCCGTTTGGCCACCGCATGGTGTGCGCTGGCGCACGGTCGATTCGCGCGCCTCGATGCAGGATGTGCGATGGACGCCATGTCCAGGCGTCCGTTCACACACTCACGTCATCCTGATCGAGGTTCATATGCTGACCGGATTCCGAACGAAGGCTCTCAGGCCCTTCAGCGCACTGAGCCTGCTGCTCGCCCTGGGGGCGTGCGGCCTCGACGGAGCGCTCGGACAGAACGAGGGCCGAGTCCGTCTCACCCTCGCCCGTGACCCCGGTGGTGCGGCGGCCAACCTGTCGGCCACCGATGTCGCCCACGTTGCCCATGACGACGACGACGACGGGCCGCCGGCCTGGTCGTTCACCTCGGCGTCGGTGACGCTGTCCAGTGTCATGCTGCGGACGCTCGACGGTGTGCTCGTACCGCTCGATATCGCGCTCCCGGTCGACGTCGACGTCGTGCGGATCGAAGGTGGCAGGCAGGTTCAGCTCCCTGACGGCACTCTTCCCGTCGGCGAGTACGACCAGGTCGTCCTGGTGATGACGGCCGTGCGGGGGACGACGAACGACGGGGCGGCGGTGACGGTGGAGCCCCCTGGCGGCGGCTGGACCGCGGTGGTCCCGATCTGCCCGCTCGAAGTCGTGGAGGGAGGGACCGCGAACGTCGCGATCACGCTGAACGTGCGTCGCTCATTCCTCCGGCACGGCGGGTGGTGGTCGTTCCAGCCGCGCTTCGCGTCCCGTCTGGACTGCGAAACGAACTGAGAGGGCAAGGAGAGGGTGGCGAGGGTGGAGCGCTCCACCCTCTCACCCTACCGCCGTTGCCGCGCCGCGCGCTCCACCAGGCGCCGCAGCTCGGCGATCGGCTCGGGGTGGTCATCCACCTGGAGCCGGAGCACGACGTCATTGTTGAGCCAGACGCCGCCGCCCTTCCGGACGATGAGCATCGCGGCCGACTGCATGCCGCGGCGGTCACCGCCGGCGCGCTGGCCCGCTTCGAGGGCCGCCTGGAGCCGGAACGAAAGGTGTTCCCCGGCCGTGCGCTCGTAGGCGGCCACCATTGAATCCACCACGGCCGCTCCGGCCAGGATGTTCCCCTGCGCCGTGCAGCGCGCGCCATCGACCGAACACGACTTGTGGCCTGCCCACGCCGTGGCGCGGGGGCCGGTAAACGCGGCCACGCGCCCCTGTGCGTCGATGACGGCGAACTGGCGGCCGTGTTTGCTCCAGTTGTCCGGCCGCGGGTCGGGATCGGCCTCCCACACGCGCCTCACGACTTCTTCGGCCGACAGCCCCTGTTTCAGGAGCGCGATCGCCTGGGGGCCGTAGCTCACGTCCACGATCGCCTGCGTCGCCACCGCGCCAACGCCGGCCTCGGCCCACAGCACCCCATTCCCGACCGAGAAGACGCGCGACTGCACCGCCCCGCCGATTTCTCCGGTGGCGGGGTCCATGGCCAGGATCGAGAACGTCGCCACCGGCGGCCACTGCTCCGGCGCCGAACGCGCGGGAGCCTGGCCCTGTGCAGCGGCCACACCGCTCATGAAGACCAGGAGCTTCAACCAGCGCATGGAATCGTCCCTGGGCGTGTCGTCCGGGATGTCGAAGCACCGGCGCGCGGTTCTTCGCGTGCGGCGAATCTGGTGTCGATGCGAACAGGGGGGAAGGGCGTCCCCGGGGTACCTGCTTCCCGGCCGGACGCACCCCGGACTGGAGCCTCCGGCGCGATGCCGCCGTACATTGTCAGCATCGTTCCCGAGAAAGGAGCTCACGGTGCGGAAGCAGTGGTCCTTCGTGCTCGCCATCCTGGTCGCGACACCCGCGATCGGTCAGTCCCCGGTTCCGCCCGAGGTCGCCTTCGGGCATCGCGTCGGCGCTGATTCGCAGCTCGTGACCTACGCGCAGTCGATCGATTATTTCCGGCGCCTGGCGGCCTCGAGTCAGCATGTGCAGCTGCTGGAGGTCGGGAAAACATCGTTCGGACGGCCGTGGACCGTGGCCCTCATTTCGTCGCCCGCCAACCTGGCGCGCATCGGCGAGTTCCGGCGCATCAACCAGCGCCTGGCTCGGCCCGAGGGGCTCACCGACGCGCAGGCCCGCCAGCTCGCCCGTGAGGGCATCCCTCTCGTGGACATCAGTGGTGGACTGCACGCGTCGGAGATCGCCGGCGCCCAGCACACCCCGCAACTCGCGTACGAGCTGGTTTCGCGCGCGGCCGAGCCGGCAATGAAGGAGATCCTCGACAACACGATCCTGTTCCTGTGGCCGAGCATCAATCCGGACGGGCAGGACATCGTGGTGAACTGGTGTCGCGAGACGCTGGCCGGCCGCAATCCGCCCCCGATGGAGCTCTACCAGAAGTACATCGGCCACGACAACAACCGCGACAGTTACATGCTGAACGTCGTGGAGTCGCGCGTCATCGCGCGCACGTGGCGCGAGTGGGAGCCGCAGATCATCTACGTGCACCACCAGTCGTCCCCCTTCCCGACGCGCATCTGGATCCCGCCCTTCGCGGACCCCATCGGGCTGTACGCGCCGCCGATCATGTCGCGCACGGTGAACACGATCGGCATGCGGATCGCCCAGGAGCTGGACCAGACCGGCAAGCCCGGGGCGGTCCACATGCTGGCGACCTTCGACGCCTACTACCCCGGGTACATCGACTACATGCCGATGTACCAGCACATCGCGTCGTGGTGGACCGAAACGCAGGGCGGGAACTGCGGGATCCCGCGGACGACGACGGCGGCGGACCTGCCGGCGCCCTACCGCGCGTTGCTGCCGACCTCCATGTACAGCAGTCCGTGGAAGGAGGGGCGCTGGACGCTGCGTGACCAGGTGGACTACATGGTCACGGCGTCGATGGCGACGCTTCGTTATGCGGCGCGCTTCCGGGAGGAACTGCTCTACAACCGGTACCAGTCCGGGCGCGACGCGATCGCACACCACCGGCGGAACGGGCCGTACGCGTGGATCGTGCCACAGGCCCAGCGCGATCCCTGGGCCCCGGTGGAACTGCTCCGCCGGCTCGCGTTCCTCGGCGTGCGCGTGCAACAGCTGGCGCGTGACGCTGCCCACGACGGCGTGACGTACCCGGCCGGGACCTGGGTCGTGCCGCTGGACCAGGAGTTTGCGCCCCTCGTGCGCGAGCTGATGGAGCCGCAGCAGTACCCCGACATGGGCGACGACCTGCCGTACGACGCCGCGGGCTGGACGCTTCCGTACCAGATGGGGGTCAACGCGGTCGAGGCGAAGACGGCGCTGTCGGCCGAGTTCCGGGCAGCGTTGGCGGACGTTCAGGGCACGGCGGAACCGTGGGGCGCGTCGGACCAGTATCCGTTCACGACGAACGCGATGGCGGCCGGGATCGTCCCGCCGGCGGCCGCGATCACCGGACGAGGGAGTGCGCTGGCGATCGATCCCGCGCACACGAACGGGTTCCGGCTCATCAATCGCGCGATCGCCGATGGCGCGACCTTGCGCGTCAGGCCGGCGACGCCCACGCGTCCGGCGCGGTACCTCGTGATCGGCGGGAATGCCCAGCGGCTCGCCGCCGCGGCGACGGAGCTCTCGGTCAGCGGAGAACGGCTGAACGTTCCCCGCGACATGTCCACACACGCCGTACCGACCCGCATCGCGTTGTACAAGGCCGCCCCCGGCAACATGGACCAGGGGTGGACGGAGTGGCTGTTCGACACCTTCGGCTTCAGGTACACGCTCGTCGGTCCGGCCGACCTGCGGGACAGTACGTTAGGCAGCCGGTTCGACGCCATCATCATGGCGTCACAGGGCCTGACGAGCGCCGGCGGACGCGGAGGACGTGGGGGAGCTCCGGCGGCCGCCGCTCCGGGAGGG
>JABWBJ010000108.1 GCA_013360595.1 Gemmatimonadaceae bacterium
GTCCCCAGGCGCACGCCGGCCGCATCCGCGCGCGCCACCCAGTCGATGGTCTCGCCGACGCGGAACCGGGCCTGGAAGAGGCCCACCTGGTCGAACAGCGCGCGCCGAAGGAGCATCGCACCGGCCACACGGGCGGGCGACGCGCCGGGCACGAACGTCAGCGTCCGCCGCACCTCGTCCGGCAATTCCGGACTGATGAACTGCTCGACCAGGCCCGACGCTCCGCCGAGGCCTGGATCGGTCTCGAGGACCGCCAGCCGGTCCGCCACGGACGACGGAGGCCACACGTCGTCCGCATCCAGGAACGCCACGAGCTCGTGCGACGCCAGCCGGACCGCCCGGTTGCGGGCCGCCGCAATCCCTGCGTGCTCCTGCCGCTGGTAGCGGACGCCGCGGCCCGCTTCCCGCGCCACGCTCGCCGTGTCGTCGGTCGAACCGTCGTCGACGACGATGATCTCGTCAGGCGGCCGCGACTGCGCGAACACGCTCTGGAGCGCCTCTCCGAGGTACGCCGCGGCCTGGTAGCATGGAATGAGAACGCTGATCTGCATCGCGCCGGATGATTCACTCGGCGGGCTTGGGCATCGGCCAACCCGCCTCGGACACGTCGTGAATCGGGTCCAGCAGGAGCAGATCCTGCATGTCCGAGAACACGCTCAGGGACGGCTCCGTGTAGGCCACGCCCGCCACGCTCACCGGCGCAGGCGCCGGGGCCGGATCGCCGCCGGACCGCACGAGGTCGTGCTGCTGCAGCGATGCCATGAAGGCCGCCACGCCCGCCCGCGCCCGGCCGTCCTCGAGCCCGTACCGTGCTCGAAGGAACTCGGTCATCCCGCGTTCCGTCGCCCCCTGCTCGATCAGCGCCCAGAGCTCGGCCCCGGTCCCCTGCGCGCTGAAGTAGTGGCCGGAGCCGAGATGCATGATCACGGCCTCCCCGTCGATGATTTCCGCCACGACGTGAGGGGCGTTGGGTCGAACGGGCTGGTCGAGCGTCATGGCAGGACTGACGATGGGTTGTCGGGCCGCGTCATGGCTGAATGACGAATGTAACCCACGCCGGGCCACGGACCTGGGTCGCTCCCACCGGCTCACCGGGGCGCCCGCTCTGCAGGCGCAATGCTACCACCTCGTCGCTGTCCCGGTTGGCGACGAGCAGCGCGGATCCATCGGGCGCAAAGGCGAAGTGGCGCGGGTGGCGCCCGCCTGAGGATGCGTGACCCGCGGCCTCGAGTCGGCCGTCCGGCCGGACCAGGAAGACGGCGAGGCTGTCGTGGCCCCGGTTGCTGGCCAGCAACACGGTGCCTTCGGGATCGAGCGCGACATGGGCCGCGGCACTGGCCGGGGCTCCGACCGGGAGCGTGGCGTGCTCCGCCACGATGACCGCCCCCCCAGCCCGGTCCGTTTCGAGGACCCGGATCACGTTGTCCCGCTCGCACACCACGTAGGCCAGCGGGAGGCGCGGATGCCAGGCGAGGGTTCGCGGTCCGGAGCCCACGGGAAAGGGAATCGTGCGTCGTGCCTGCCACTCCGCCAGCGGAAACACGTGCACGCAATCGAGGCCGAAGTCGGTGATCCACAGGAAACCGTCCCGGAACGAGGCCCAGTGTGGCCGCGAGCGGCCCTCCGCTTCCGTTCCGGCCGCCGGGACCAGCAGCCGCGGCGCGCCGGCGACGCCTCCGTCCGGTCCGAGATCGATCGCCGAGGCCCCCCCGCCATAGTTCGCCACGGCCAGGAAAGTCCCGTCGGGGGCGAGCGCGAGGTGGCAGGGAGAGTCTCCACCGGACCGGCACTGGCCGACGAGCCGCAGGCGGGCGCGCCGCAGGACGTATGACCGAACGAGGCCACCGTCGGGGCCGCCCGTCTCGACCACGGCATGAAAGAGGTCGGCCCGCCCGCCGGCGATCACGCACGACGGGTTGCCCGTCGCGGCCGCGAGGCGGGCGGGACCAGGGACCCGGCGCGCCGCATCGTAATCGGCCAGGTAGATGCCAGCGGCATCCCCGGCCTGGGTGCCGATCAGGATCCGCACGGACCTGGATGCGGGCGAGCGCCTCAACCACCGGGTCACGTCGAGCATGCCACGCCTCCCGTGAAAACAGGTGTACTTAGCGGAGATCTGCGGACAGATCAGCCGCGCGATCGTTCCACCGTGCCGGCGGCATCGCCTCGCGGTTCAACTGATTCCAGACCTTCTTCGCCCTGTACGCGCACCGAGCGGCGCGCCACAGCCGCTCGACTTCGGGCCGGAGTTGCCGATGTCGCTCCGTCCGTCTCGGCACACGCGTCGGATCCGCTGCCCGCGCTTTCTGCTCGTAGTATGTCGACGGAGCGATCGGCAGCTGGGCACAGATCGGCCAACTCCGTACACGTCGCCGTGCGCGTCGGTGAACGCCACCCTCAGTTCCCGCGGCGGGCGAAGCTCCGGCTGGGCGAAGAGCGCCAATGCCTTGCGACGGATCGCACTCGCCCGGCGCCACGCACCCTTCTCGCGCCCGAGCTCCTTCACGCGCTGCGGGCCACCCGTCGTCGGCCCGGGCCGCCGCCATTCATCGCGTTCCGCCTGCCGTATCCACCAGCGCAGGAACCGCTGTACTGTTGGCGGCGACTAGTACCGCACCACGAAGGGATCCGACACTACCTCCGTCGTGCTGGTCAGATCTGGTCCGTAGACAACGAGCCGAATCCGGTAGCGACCTGGAACGTCCTCTGGAGTCCAACCGAATCCTGGGGCAGCCAACGCTGTCACAAGGAGTTGATAGTGCTCTCCAGCGCCGATCCTCACCTCCTGGCCCAGCTGTAGCGTACAGACTGACCTCCAGACCGTGGTCCACGCTGCCCCGTCCTCCTTGTCGAGCCCGGGCGAACACGGATGGAGGGACAGGTCTCCGTCACTGTCGTTGTGGAACGTCGTTGGCACTGGGACCCGAGCGACTGCGCCCATCAGCGATCCAAGGACGGTATCCGCGTTGACGACGACACGGCTTCGCAGATTCGGTTCGGCCGGGGAGCCACAACTGAAAAGTGCGAGTAGCGAAAGAAACGAGACGATAGGTGACACTCGCATAACGCCTCCCGCACTGCAGACCCTGGTTTGGTGGGGTCGAACGCCGCTGCAGCTGTGTTGTGGTGACGCAGTTCCAGATGCTGAACCAACCAATAGTAACAGGTCGAATCGATGCACTCTTGCCGCTCACTGGCATGCCCGGCAATCGGCGATTGTCCCGACCTTGCGAGGAAGCATCGCTCCGACTCAGGCGTCGGCGAGGACCCGACAGCTTCGACGGCCGGGGGATCGGACGGCCATCGAGGATTCGGCCCCCATGCGCGCCTCGAGGCAAATGACTCTCCGGCACTGTTCCGCAGTTGACGCTCGTTGGCCGCCCAGGCCGCGGTCTTGCGGCTAACGCGGGAGTAAAGGCGTTCACGCCGGACTCCATTGCTTTCGGGTCCGGTTTCCTTTCGCCAGGGGCCCCGCTCGGTGCGGGCCCGTACGCGGGGCGGTGGCCGGGCAAGGTGGTTCCGAGTGTGGGTCTCGCGAACTCCGCCTCCGGGCTTATCTTCCGCGCAAAGGTCCGGGCGACCGGACGGCCGTCTGCCGGGGCCGGCCGAAACAGCAGGACGCCCGCCGCCGTACGTCCCCGAGAACCCGATTCACAGGATAGGCGATGGTCACGCGCGAAGACATCGAGTCCTTCCTCGACCGCCTGGCGGCCGAGGGCGCGACGTACCGGGAGATCGAGCCCGGCCTCTGGGCGGTCCGCCCCGGCGGCGCCCTCGACCTCGACTTCATCGTCCACCACAACCCGCCGGTGGTCGTGCTGCGGGTCAAGGTCATGGACGTGCCGGCCGCGAACGGGAAAGGGGCCGACCTCAACCGCCGCCTCCTCGAGCTCAACGCCACCGACCTCGTGCACGGGTCGTACGGCATCTCCAACGGCTCCATCGTCCTCACCGAGGCGCTCGAACTCGAGCACCTCGACTACGAGGAATTCCTCTCCAGCTACGAAAGCATGACGCTGGCCCTCGCCACCCACCTGCGCGAGCTGGCCACGTTCCGCGAGGATCGTTAGGTATGGGCATCTTCGACCGCCTGGCCACCCTGATCAAGTCGAACATCAACGATCTGATCTCCTCCGCCGAAAACCCGGAGAAGATGCTGAACCAGATCATCGTCGACATGCGCGACCAGCTGGTGAAGGCCAAGCAGCAGGTGGCCGCCGCCATCGCCGACGAGAAACGCCTCCGCGATCAGGCCGACGAGGAGAAGAAGCAGGCCGCGGACTGGATGGCCAAGGCCGAACTCGCCGTCCGCCAGGAAAAGGACGACCTGGCCCGGTCCGCCCTCGTCCGCTACCAGGAGCACACGGCCCACGCCGAGCAGCTCGAGGTGACGTGGCAGGCGCACCAGGCCGAAACCGAGAAACTCAAGGCCTCGCTCCGCGACCTCAGCGACAAGATCGAGGAGGCCAAGCGCAAGAAGAACCTCCTCCTCGCCCGGCAGCGCCGCGCCCAGGCCCAGAAGCGCATCGCCGAGACGATGTCCTCCATGTCCGAGAAGTCGGCCTTCGAGGCCTTCGCCCGGATGGAGGAGAAGATCGCGACCAACGAACGCATGATCAAAGCCAGCACCGAGATCGACGAGGAGTTCTCCGGCGACCGGCTGGCGCGCGACTTCAAGGCGCTCGAGCGCGCCCACGGCGCCGCCAGCGCCGACGCGCAGCTCATCGCGCTCAAGCAGAAGATGGGCATCCTCCCCGCGCCGGCCGCCCCTGAAGCCAGGCAGCTCGGCGCCGGCGCCGCTTCGGCCGAGGAAATCCATGCCGAGGTCGAGGAGGTCCACGACGAGAAGCGGCCGGGTTGAGCACGGCGACCGCGGCTGAGCAGCGCTTCCGGTTCGGCCCCGTGCTCGGGGCCGCCACCCTGACCGTCCTCCTGATCTGGCTGTTCTATACGGTCGCCGAAGTCCTGCTCCTGCTGTTCATCGCGGTCCTGGTTTCGCTGTACCTGGGGGCCGTCACGGATTACATCGTCGCGCGGCTCCCCATCCCCCGCGCGCTGGCCTTCACCGCCGGCCTGTTCGGGACCCTGGGCGCCGTCTATGGATTGGGCGCGCTGCTCGTACCACCGGTGGTGGCGCAGACCCAGCAGCTCTTCTCGGTGCTCCCCGACTACGTCCAGGCCTGGCAGGCCTGGCTTGCCCGGCTGGCGGAACGCTTTCCGGCCCTGGGCGGCGCGGCCGATCCGCAAACCGAGGTGATCAACGCCCTCGTGACGCAGGTGGAGGGGATTGCCGCCCGGGTGTTCCCGACCGCGCTCAACCTCGGGCACTACCTGGTCAACATCGTCTCGATCCTCGTGATGGGGATCTACATGGCGCTGTACCCTGCCACGTACCGGGAATTCATGATCGCCCTCTTCCCGCCGGTTCACCGTGACACCGTGCGGGACGTGCTGCTCGACCTCGCGGCCACGCTCAAGGCCTGGATCGGCGCGCAGCTGCTGGCCATGACGGTGCTCGCCATTCTCACCGCGATCGGCCTGTACATCCTGCAGGTGCCGTACTGGCTGACGTTCGGGATCTTCGTCGGCGCCATCGTCATCGTTCCGTTCTTCGGGACGCTCATCGGCACGCTCCTGCCGGCGCTGTTCGTGCTGGGCGGCGACGGCGTGTGGGGGATCGGCCCCGGCGGCCACTTCCTGCTGGTCATCGTCCTCGGGATCGTGGTGCACATCATCGAGGGCAACGTCGTCCTGCCGCTGATCACGGCCAGGCACGTCGAGATCCCGCCGGTGATGAGCATGATGTCGGTGCTGATCGTGGCCAAGCTGTTCGGGGTCTTCGGCGTGATCGTCGCCGTGCCGATGGCGGCGGTGGTGATGGTCCTGATCCGCCGCGTGGTCATCCAGCGGCTGTACGAAGGCCAGAGCCTGCGCCGGCACGCGGTGGACAAGGTGATCGTGCTGCGGGTGCCGGCGCCGGACGGGGCCGTGATCGTCGGGCCGCCGGTGGATGTCCTGAGAGCGTGAGTGCGACACGGGACCGCAGGGGAGAAGGATGGCTGGTGGAGGCAGGAGGAGGGGGCATTCGGGGAGTCGCGCGGGTTGTGTAGTTTCAGGCGCCAGCCCCCGCGCCAGCCCGGCGCGCGGTACCAGCTACGGCAGGCGGCAGGCAGATAGCAGCCAGCAATGCCCTTACGCCTCTACAACACGCTGACCCGATCTGTCCCGGTTCAGCGGGAACGTGACTCGGGTGGGGGTGCTTTAGTGTACTCCGGTAGGCGCCGGTTGGCGCTCGGTTGAGACTTCCTGCCACAGCGCCCGACGACGAGCCCGGGCCGTTTCGAGCTTCAGATCGCGTGCCTCCCAGATCGCGGTGGCACGCCCGGCGAGCATGTCGGCTGGCGCGATGCGGCCGATTTCGGGTGAACCACTACACGGTTTCGGCTGAACCACTACAGACTCGACGATCGGCCGCCCAGGAATATCACCCTTCACCTCACCGCAACTGGCCGTCCCAGTGCATTAGCCGCAAAGACCACGAGTCTCGTTTTCTGCTGAACCGAGCCACACTCCCGGAGCGACACAGAAGGTTTACCTCGACACTCGGAGGCAGTATGATCCCGAAACAGTGGAGTGCAGCACTCCCTTCGGAACCTGCCAACGAGTTTGAGACACCGGGTGGACTGAGTTTACTGACTGGCGTCCTCTGAGGCGACGAGGAGTTTGGGGGGATTGATCCACACCGCGGTCGGGAGCGCGGCAGGAGTGGGTGGGTGATGCACGAAGCGATCGGGCCGCGCGGCGTAGGCGGCGGTGAGCACCGCGGCCCGCTGCGCGCGCCGGGCTTCGGCGAGGCCGTAGTGGACGTCGTGCGGGGTGTGGAGCCCGAGGCTCGAGTGCCGGTGCTCGGTGTTGTACCAGGGAAAGAAGTCCGCGTGGAACGCGCGCGCGTGCTCGAGCGACCCGAAGCGGTCCGGGAAGTCCGGCCGGTACTTGAGCGTCTTGAACTGTGCTTCCGAGTACGGATTGTCGTTCGAGACCGAGGGCCGCGAGTGCGTCTTCGTAATGCCGAGATCCGCGAGGAGCAGTGCGACCGGCTTCGACGTCATCGAGGAGCCGCGGTCGGCGTGTACCGTCAGTTGTCCGGGGAGAATGCCGTGCCGCGTGCAGCTCGTCTGGATCAACCGCTCCGCGAGGAGGGCCGACTCGCGCGACGCCACCATCCACCCGACGACGTAGCGGCTGAACACGTCGAGCAGGACGTAGAGGTAGAAGTACGTCCACTTCGCCGGGCCCTTCAGCTTCGTGATATCCCAGCTCCAGAGCTGGTTCGGGCTGGTGGCGAGCAATTCGGGCGCGGCGTAGATCGGCCCGCGCCGCTGCGCGCGCCGTTCGCGCGCTTCACCCTGCGCGGCGAGCACGCGGTACATCGTGCGCTCCGCGCAGTGATACGTCCCTTCGTCGAGCAGTGTCGCGTACACCTGCGCCGGCGCCAAATCGATGAAGCGCGGGGCGTGCAGGACCGTGAGCACGGTGTCGCGCTCCGCGGGCGTGAGCGCCCGCGACGACCCGCGACGAGGCCGTGGCCCCAGCATCGGCGGCTGGACATGCCGGTAGTAGGTG
>JABWBJ010000109.1 GCA_013360595.1 Gemmatimonadaceae bacterium
AGTCCCGCCGCCAGGGGCGCCTCGGGACCGACGACGGTCAGGTCGAAGCGCTCACGGGCGGCGAAGGCCGCCAGCCCGGACACGTCGCCGGCCGGGATCGCGTGGCAGGTGGCTTCGGCCGCGATCCCGGGGTTGCCCGGCGCGCAGTGCAGGTCCAGCCGGGGATCGTCGTGCTTGAACTTCCAGGCGATCGCATGTTCGCGGCCGCCGCCGCCGACGACCAGGACCTTCACTTCTCTTCGCTGGACGCCTTGAACGTCTCGGTGAACGCGTCGCGAGCCCGGCTCAGCACGCCCGAGATGGTCTCCATCGCTTCCTTCGCCTGGTCGCCGTAGTAGCCCGCGGCGTCCTCGATGTCGGCCGTGAGCGGCGGCGATGACGAGTCGTCGCGCCGGCGATAGTCGCCCCCGACGATCTTCGCGTACTCGCCGCTGTCGATCCACCGCTGCAGCTCGGCCGCGCGCACCGTACCGAACGGATGCGTGCGGAACGCCGTGTTGATCACCTGCCAGACCCGATCGGCCACGTTCCCCTGGGTCTCATACGCCTTCGCCTGCTCCTGGAACGCCTCGATCGAAATCGCGTCTCCGTATTCCTTGCCGCCGGCCATCTTGAGGAACGTGCTCATCGAGGTGCGCGGGTCCTGCGTCGAGAGAAGCCCGGCCCGGTCCGACGACAGCTCCGCCTTGCGATACCACTCCATGAGCGCGAGCTGGAACGGCAGGATCGCGATGCCGGCCAGGAACGGCAGGTTCTGGAACCCGATCGTCATCAGGATGATCGCGATCGTGGTGTAGGTCGTGTGCCCGCTCATGATGTGCCCGAGCTCGTGCCCCAGAATCTCCCGCTGCTCCTCGGGCTCGAGCAGTTCGATCAATCCCGAGTTGATCACGATGAACGGCTTCTCGAACCCGACCGCGGCGGCGTTCACGAGCGGCGTCTGCGTGACGTAGAGCTCGGGTATCTCGGGCCAGTCCATCGTGTCGAGGACTTCCTGGTACATCGCCCACAGCTTCGGCCGCTGGTTCGGACCGACCTTCACGGCGTTGGCCAGGAACAGCTGGCGGATGCCGATCTCGCCGAAGAAGGCGGCGATCTTCCGCACGACGGTGTCGAAGCCCGGGATCGACCGGAGCGTGTTGAGCGCCGCGCGGTCCGCCGGATGCTCCCAGGCGGTCGAGGCGATCTGGACCAGCTTCATGCGGGGGGACATGGGGATGAGCGATGGGCGATGAGCTGAGCGGCGAGCGAAAGAGCAGTGAGCCCACTACGAGTCCGGAGGGGCCGTGGTGTCAACCCATCAGACCCCCCGGAAGGCCGCGTCCAGGTCGTTCAGGAGGTCGCTCGCGTCCTCGACGCCCACCGAGAAGCGGACCAGCCCGTCCCCGATGCCGAGCGCGGCGCGACGCTCCGCCGGCACCGACGCATGCGTCATGGTGGCCGGGTGACAGACGAGGCTCTCGACGCCGCCCAGCGACTCGGCCAGCGTGAACACGCGGAGGCCGGCCAGGACCCGATCGGTATTCTGTCGCGACCGCACGTCCACCGATACCATCCCGCCGAAGCCGCTCATCTGGCGGCAGGCGAGCTCATGCTGCGGATGCGACCGGAGGCCGGGGTAGAAGACACGCTCCTCGCCCAGGCGACCCGCGAGCCAGTCGGCCACCTTGCGCCCGTTCGCGTCGTGCGCGGCCATCCGGAGATGCAGCGTCTTCGTCCCGCGCAACGCGAGCCACGCGTCCATCGGACCGGGCACCGCGCCGGCTGCGTTGAGGATGAACTGGAGCCGTTCGGCCAGCGCATCGTCCCGGACGACCACGATGCCGCCCACCATGTCACTGTGCCCGTTGAGGTACTTGGTGCTCGAGTGGTACACGATGTCGGCGCCGAACTCGAACGGACGCTGGAAGACCGGTGTCGCGAACGTGTTGTCCACGATGAGGAACGCGCTGGCGCGTTTCGCGATTTCCGCGGCGGCGGCCAGGTCGGTCAGCCGCATCAGCGGGTTGGTCGGCGTCTCGACGATGATCGCGCGCGTGGCCGGTGTCACGGCGTCCGCAATCGCCTGCGGCTCGCGGCAGTCCACGTAGCTGAACCGGAGGCCGAAGTTGACCAGGATGCGCTCGAAGAGCCGCGGGGTCCCGCCATAGAGGTTCTCGGCGCAGACAAAGTGGTCCCCCGCCTTGAACAGCTTCATGACGGAGTCGAGCGCGCCCATGCCGCTGCCGAACGCGAAGCCGTAGGTGCCGCCTTCGAGCGACGCGACGTTGCGCTCGAGGGCTTCGCGAGTCGGGTTCTTTCCGCGCGCGTACTCGTAGCCCTTGTTGCGACCGATGCCTTCCTGGGCGTAGGTCGACGTCTGGTACACGGGCGTCATGATGGCGCCCGTGGTGGGATCGGGGCGCTGGCCGGCGTGGACCGCGCGAGTGCCGAGGCCGAAGGCGTTGTCTTCGTCGAAGATTCGCGACATGGGTGCTTGCTGGCAGGGCCGGAATGATAAGTCCGCGGCGGGCGGACTGGCCCGAGGGGCCGGGCGCCGCCGTCGCGACCGGAAAGAAAGTTGCGATCCGGCGACGGCCGGCGTCGCTATTGACGCTCAAGTCGCTGATATTTCAGCACATACGGTGATGGTTGGCCGGGATGTCGCCGCGCCTTCCAGATCGCCGCCCGGCTGCAGGACCTCGCACCGAACGGAGCCATGTCTTTTCAGGGGTTGATGGTGAGCGTTTCCGGGATCCGGGGACGCGTGGGGGAGGCGCTGACACCCGAGGTCGTCGCCCGGTACGCCGGCGGGTTCGCCGCCTGGTCGCTGGCCAGGTCGACGTCCCGCGACATCATCGTCGGGCGGGACTCGCGGGTCTCGGGTCCGATGTTCCACCGAGCGGTGGTGGCGGCCCTGCAGTCCGTGGGAGCGAACATCGTGGACCTGGACATGGTCCCGACGCCAACCGTGCAGCTGGCGGTGGAAGCGCGGCATGCGGCTGGCGGCCTCGCCATTACGGCGAGCCACAACCCCATCGAATGGAACGCCCTCAAGTTCATCGGCGCCTCCGGGCTCTTTCTGGACGCGGCCGATGGGGCTTTGATGCGCGCGTTCGTGGACCGTGGATTCGCGCGTGCGACCTGGGATCGTCTCGGCGCCGTCCAGCGCGACGAGGGGGCGATTCGGCATCACATCGACCGAGTGCTCTCGCTGTCGGTCCTGGACGTCGAAGCGATCCGCCGCCGGAGATTCACGGTCGCGCTCGACACGTGCCACGGGGCCGGGGCCGTGATCATGCCGGCGCTCCTGGAGGCGCTGGGATGTCAGGTGCACGGGATCAACCTCACGCCGGACGGCCTCTTTCACCGGCCCCCCGAGCCGGTGGCCGAACACCTGGGCGAGCTCGAGGAACTCGTCAGGCAGTCGGGGGCCGCGGTCGGGTTCGCCACGGACCCGGATGTCGACCGTCTGGCGCTCGTGGACAACACCGGCCGGGCGATCGGCGAGGACTACACGCTGGCGTTGTCCGGCCGGGTCGTGCTGCGGCGGCAGCGGGGGACGCTGGTCGCGAACCTCTCGACGAGCCGGATCGTGGACGACATGGCGGCCGAGTACGGTGGCGAGGTCGTTCGCGCGCCGGTGGGCGAGGTCAACGTCGCGGTGAAGATGCGGGAGCTGGGCGCCGTGGTCGGGGGGGAAGGGAACGGCGGAGTGATTCTCCCGGAACTCCACCTGGGCCGGGACGCCCCCCTGGCGGCCGCGCTGGTGCTTCAGCTGCTGGCGGACGAAGGGAGCGGGCTGGACCGGATAGTGGCGCGGTTCCCGGCCTACCGTATTGTCAAGGAGAAGCTGGACCGGCCGGCCGGTTCGCTGGAGATGGTGTATGATTCGCTCCGGGCGACCTTTGCGGACGCCGAGGCAGATACCCAGGACGGGCTGCGGCTGGCCTGGCCGGACCGGTGGGTGCACGTCCGGCCGTCCGGGACCGAGCCGATCGTCCGGGTCATCGCCGAGGCGCCCACGGAGGCGGCGGCCCGGGAGCTCATCGCGCGTTGCCGGGCGCCCGTTGAAGCCGTCCTGAGTTAAGACCTTTCAAACGTCCCAGTCGCCATGTGTGGAATCGTTGGATACGTCGGGCCGCGGGTTGCGACGCCCCTCCTCGTGGAGGGGCTGAAGCGGCTCGAGTATCGGGGATACGACTCGGCCGGCGTTGCGATCATGAACGGCGCCGGCGTCGAGACGGTGAAGGAGGCCGGCAAGATTTCCCGCCTCGAGGCCATGCTGGCCGCGAACCCGGTGCACGGGACGACGGGCATCGCGCACACGCGCTGGGCCACGCATGGCCCGCCGAACCAGGTCAACGCGCATCCGCACGTGAGCGACGACGGCACGATCGCCGTCGTGCACAACGGGATCATCGAGAACGCGACCGTCCTCAAGAAGATGCTCGAGGGGCGCGGGTACACGTTCCGGTCCGACACGGACACCGAAGTGCTGGCGCACCTGATCGAGGAGTGCTTCGACGGCAACCTCGAGGACGCCGTGATCGAGGCGCTGCGCCAGGTGGAGGGGACGTACGGCATCGCGGTGGTGTCGAGCGTGGACGCGCACAAGATCGTGGCGGCGCGGAAGGGGAGCCCGCTCCTCGTGGGCCTCGGCGACGACGAGTACTTCGTGGCCAGCGACGTCTCGGCGATCCTGGCGCACACGCGCAAGGTCGTCTACCTCGACGACGGGGAGATGGCCGTCGTGGATCGGAACGGGTACCGGATCGTCGACCTGAACGCGATGGAGGTCCAGAAGAAGGTCTCGCGGATCGACTGGGACCTGGGGCAGATCGAGCGCGGCGGGTTCGCCCACTTCATGCTCAAGGAGATCTTCGAGCAGCCGCAGACGCTCGAGAACACCATGCGCGGCCGCCTGCTGGACGACGACGGCACCGCCAAGCTGGGCGGCCTGAACCTCACGGACGACGAGCTGCTGGCCTTCGACAACATCGTCATCACCGCCTGCGGAACGAGCTGGCACTCGGCGCTCATCGGCGAGCACATGATCGAGGAGCTCACGCGAGTGCCGGTGGAGGTGGAGTACGCTTCGGAGTTCCGGTACCGGAATCCGATCGTGAACGAGCGCACGCTCTGCATCGTGATCTCGCAGTCGGGCGAGACCGCGGACACGCTGGCCGCGATGCGCGAGGCGAAGCGGCGCGGGGCGCGGACGCTGGGGATCGTGAACGTGGTCGGCTCGACCATCGCCCGCGAGGCGGACGGCGGCATCTACATCCATGCCGGGCCGGAGATCGGCGTCGCGTCCACCAAGGCGTTCACCAGCCAGGTGATCGCGCTCCTCCTGTTCACGCTCAAGCTGGGGCGCCTGCGCGACCTCTCGATCCTCACGGGACGCGAGATCATCGAGGCGATGCACCGGCTCCCTGGACAGATCCAGCAGATCCTGGACCGGTCGGCGGAAATCGAGGCGCTGGCCGAGGAGTTCAAGCGCGCGTCGAATTTCCTGTACCTCGGCCGCGGCTACAACTTCCCCGTGGCGCTGGAAGGCGCGCTCAAGCTGAAGGAGATCAGCTACATTCACGCCGAGGGGTACCCGGCGGCAGAGATGAAGCACGGTCCCATCGCGCTGATCGACGAAATGATGCCGGTGGTGTTCATCGCGCCGCACGACTCCGTGTTCGACAAGCTGGCGTCGAACATCCAGGAGGTGAAAGCGCGAAAGGGGCGGGTCATCGCAATCACGAGCCGGGACGAGGAAGCCCTGGCCGGGAAGGTCGATTACGAGTTCCGGATTCCCGAGACGATCGACCTGCTGATGCCCGTGCTGGCCTCGGTTCCGCTGCAGCTGCTCGCGTACTACATCGCGGTGAAGCGCGGCTCGAACGTCGATCAGCCGCGGAACCTCGCCAAGAGCGTGACGGTGGAGTAGAGCGCCGAGGGCCGGGCGCCGAGCGTCGAGCTCTGAGCGTCGGCCGATCGGGAGCGGCGCCGGCGCGGTGCGACCTTCGGGGACTCGCTGACGCCACGTCAGAGCGGACCCTACTGCGCCATTTACCTGCAGGACACATGAATGATTCCGTCTCCCCCAACGAGAGGAATCAGACCATGTCTTCGCGCGCCCGTGTGGCGAGCATCGTTGCACTGCTCCTGTTCGGTTCAGCCGCTTGCGGCCCCAGGGGCGAATCGCAGGGCGGACAGACCCAGATCGGCGCCAGCGGCCAGGCCGCCGTGTCCGACGATGAGTCGGTGAAGACGATCGCGCGAATCGCCGCCGAGTCGCCCGATCATACCACGCTGGTCGCGGCGCTCAAGGCGGCCAGCTACGTGGATCCGCTCGCGAACCCCGGCCCGTTCACGGTCTTCGCGCCGGTCAATGCGGCCTTTGACAAGCTGCCGGCCGGAACGGTGGAATCCCTGCTCAAGCCCGAGAATGCGTCGCAGCTGCGAACCGTGCTGCTGCACCATGTGACGACGTCCGCCTATGCGCCCGAGGATCTCGCGAACGGGATGCAGATCGGCATGGTCGACGGCGGGCCGGTGACGGTGGTGCGGGACGGCCAGACCCTCAGGATTGGCGACGCGACGGTGGTCGCCTCGGTGCGGGCCTCGAATGGGTGGGTGCACGTCGTGGACGGGGTGCTGTTGCCCGCGAAATAGGGCGGGTACCCGTCGAGGCGGCGGGGGTCGGCTCCGCCGCCTTTCGCGCGCCGGGGCGGGTATATTGACAAACGTCGATATACTTTCTACCATACGTCCGTGGCCAGGACACTCGAGATCATCGACCGCCGACTGGGCGAGCGCTGCTGCGACGTGGGCGCGCGGCCGAGCCGGACGTACGGCGAAGCGGTGGTGGCGAGCGCCGACTTCGAGCACCTCGCGCACCCGGTCAGGCTTCAGCTCCTGGACGTGCTGGCGCGCAATGAGGGGCGGGTCTGCGTCTGCGACCTCGAGGCGGCCGTCCCGGTCAAGCAGCCCACGGTCTCGCACCACCTGAGGATCCTGCGCGAAGCGGGGCTGGTGGACAGCGAGAAGGTGGGCCAGTGGGTCTATTACCGCATTCGTCGGGCGTCGGCCCGCGCGCTGCGCGAGCGCGTGCAGCAGATCCTGGGCGCGTTCGCGTGATCGCGTCGGGTTCGTTCCGAGGGAGGACACCATGAACCGGCAGCAGATCATCGACTCACATCGCGGCACCGCGACGTCGGCGCGGAGGCACGACGGCCCGCGGCCCGAAGGGCCGGTCCGGATGCTCGCGCCGACCGTCTACTGTCCGCCGGCCCGGGTCCAGGCGTGCGTGGACGCGGACCGTCGCGCGAGGCGACCCGAGTGACGCCGGCTTTCCGGATCCGCCCGGCCGCTGCCGCGGACCTTCCCCAGGTGGAGCAGACACTGTCCGCGGCCGACCTGCCGCTCGACGGTCTGCGCGAGCAGTTCGGGGACGGCTACGCCGTGGCGCTGAGCGGCGACCGGTTGATCGGTGTGGAGGGCATCGAGGTGTACGGCACCGATGGCCTGCTGCGATCGGCGGCGGTGGCGCCCGACTGGCGGGGGCGCGGCGTCGGTGACGCGCTCACGCGGGACCGGATCGCCTGGG
>JABWBJ010000110.1 GCA_013360595.1 Gemmatimonadaceae bacterium
GAGGCGCGCGACCTGCACCCGCTCGTGGCCCGGCTCCGCGCCGTGAAGGACCAGCGCGAGATCACGGCCCTTCGCGAGGCGGCACGAATCGCCGGCCTCGGGCTGGTGGAGGCGATGCGCGCGGCGCGGCCCGGGATCAACGACCGGGAGATCGCCGGCCTCATGGAGTACGTCTGGAAGCGCGAGGGGTCGCAGCGGGCCGCGTTCACGCCGATCGTGATGTCGGGCCCGAACCTGATGACGCTGTTCACGCTCCAGCGCGAGCGCTACAACGCGGTCGACCACGTCATGCAGGCCGGCGAGTTGCTGTTCATCGACTACGGCGCCGCCGAGTGGAACATGTACGGCTCCGATCTCTGCCGGACGATCCCGGTCTCCGGCCGCTTCACCCCCGAGCAGCGGAAGTACTACGACATCGTGCTGGAGGCGCAGGAGGCGGCGATCGCGGCCATCCGTCCGGGCGTCATGATGCTCGACGTGATCAGGCGCGCAGCCGAGGTCTTTCAGCGCCACGGCCTGCAGCCGAACGAGGACATCGCCCGGATGGGCGTCGACCGCGTCTGGGGTCTGATGCCGTCTCCCACGCACTACCTGACGCGCAACGCCGGCATCACACGCTACTCGGCCGCGGGCGTCGGCGTGCGCGATCTCGGGCACATGGTCGGGCTGGAGGCGACCGACGGACGCGACTGGTCGCGGCCGCTCGAGGCGGGCATGGTCGTGACGATCGAGCCGAAGATCTACATCCCCGAGCTCCAGCTGGCGATCATGATCGAGGACGAGATCCTGGTCACGCCCGGCGGCCATGAGAATCTCTCCGCGCACGTGCCGAAGCGGGCTTCGGACATCGAGCGGGTGATGGCGGAGGGGCGTCGCGCGAAGGCCTGGGAACGCTAGGCCGGCGTCAGGCCGGCAGGTCCACCGCCAGTCCGAGGCCGCGGGCCAGCGCGCGTTCGTACACCAGCACGCGGCGGGCTGGCTGTAGCCGCGCGCGGATGGCGATTCCGGGCGTCCCGCAACAGATTCGGCGCGACCTCCACCGGACGGGACATGCCTTCCGAAACCCTGAGCTGGCGCGGGGTGCTGCTGCGCCTCGTGGCCGCACTTGCCCTCGTCTTCTTCACGTGGAACGCCGAGGGATGGTCCTTCTACCACTGGGCCATCGTGCCCCTGTTCGACGGCGTGCATACGTTCTCGCCCCTCAAGTTTCTGGCGGGGACCGTGCTGCTCGCCGGCTGGGTCGTCTTCCTTCAGGCCACGCGCCGCTCGATCGGTCTCAAGGGGACGCTGCTCGTGGCGGCCATCTGCGGCGGCATCATCTGGCTGATGCTCAGCACCGGCATCATCAGCGCCAGCAGCGGCACGGGGATCGCCCGGGTCGTCACCGTGGCCATCGCGATCATCCTGGCGGTCGGGATGTCCTGGTCACACATCAGCTGGCGGATAACGGGCCAGGCCGACACTGACGTCGTGGATTGACGCGCGCGCAGTTCAGGAGGCCTTGACGGCGAGGAAGATCAGGTCTCCCGGGTAGACGGAACCATACGGAGCGCGATCGAAGTCCGCGTACAGGTGCTCGACCACGAACCCGCCGCGCGCCAGCAGGTGCTCCGCCTCGAACCGGAACAGGTAGCGCATCCGGAAGGCCTGGACGCTCCGGGACGGCGGCGCGCCACCCACCACGTCGAAGATCAGGTCAACGTCGTTCACCTGGCTGAAGCGATCCTGCGCGCCGATGCGGAAGCTGCGCTGCACGCGCCGGCCGTCGGGGAGGGCGAACGGCTCGCCCTCCTTCTGCTCGACGTTGACGGGCCGGTTGGCGAGGAGGTCGAGCGACGGGTTGAAGAGGTCCATGATCAGGCGTCCGCCCGGGACCAGGTGGCGGTGGATGCAGCGCAGGCACGCCAGCTGGTCCTCGATCGTCAGCAGATGCTGGAAGGCCCGGAACGGGATCGTGACCAGCGCGAAGGTACGCCCGAGATCGAAGGCCCGCATGTCGGCCTCGTGCAGCGCCACCCGCGCGCGAACCTCGGCGGCTTCGTCCGCGAGCTTCTCACGGCACCGCTGCAGCATGGCGGCGGACGCGTCGAGACCGGCGATGATGGCGCCGGCCCGCGCCGTCGGGATGAGGACGCGTCCCGTGCCGCAGCCGATTTCGAGTACCGGCCCACGCGCCCGCCGGCCCTCTTCGACGTAGAAGCCGATGTCAGGTCGTTCGGCGTACTGCGCGAAGTGGTCGTAGAACTCCACCGCCTCCCGGTACTGGTCGCTCATGGCCCATCGCTCATCGCTCGTCACCCATCGCTCATCGATCGAGACTCATCGCTCATCGCTCAAAACGCCCAGCACGTCATACCCTGTCAGCACGTACGTCTTGTTCGCCGGGAAATCGCGCACCAGAACCGCCGGGTTTTCGGGTGTGATCATCGGCGCCAGCAGCTCCACCGGCGTTTCGATGTCCACGTAGGGAAAGGCCTTCTGCATGATGACCTTCACCGGCTGGTCGGTGACGGCCGGGTCCCTGACGATGCAGGCGTAGGCGTGCGAGGCGCTGAGCGACCCCACGATGCGCTGGTCCTGCGTCACGGGAATCTGCGAGAAGTCGTTCTCGTTCATCCGCGACACGGCCTGCCGCACCGTCGCGGTGACGTCCACGCCGACGATGTCCGCCACCTTCTTGTTCAGCACCAGGTCGCGGGCCGTTGGGCCATCTACCGTCTCGTACCCCATGCGCCGCATCCACTCGGGGTTGAAGATCTTCCCCAGGTAACGCGTGCCGTGGTCGTGGAAGATGACCACGACGGTTTCACCGGCGCGGAAGCGGTCCTTGAGCTGCAGCAGTCCGGCAATGGCGGAACCGGCCGAGTTGCCGGCCCAGATGCCCTCCTGCCTGACGATCTCGCGGGTCCAGATGGCGGCGTTCCGGTCCGTCACCTTCTCGAAGTGGTCGACGATGCCGAAGTCCACGTTCGCCGGCAGGAAGTCCTCGCCGATGCCTTCGGTCACGTACGGGTAGATCTCGTGCTTGTCGAGGACGCCCGATTCCTTGTACTTCTTGAAGACCGAGCCGTAGGTGTCGATGCCCCACACCTTGAGGCGCGGGTTCTGTTCCTTGAGGAAGCGGCCGGCGCCGCAGATCGTGCCGCCCGTGCCCACGCCGACCACCAGGTGGTCGATCCTGCCCTCGGTCTGTTCCCAGATCTCGGGGCCGGTGGTCTCGTAGTGCGCCTGGGCGTTGCTCGGGTTGTCGTACTGGTTCGCTTTCCACGAGTTCGGCGTTTCGGCCACGAGGCGCGACGAGACCGAGTAATACGATCGCGGGTCCTCCGGATCGACGTCCGTGGGACAGACGATCACCTCGGCGCCGAACGCGCGGAGCGCGTCGACCTTCTCGCGGGATTGCTTGTCGGTCGTCGTGAAGATGCACTTGTAGCCCTTCACGATCGCCGCGATGGCGAGGCCCATTCCCGTGTTGCCGCTGGTGCCCTCGATGATCGTGCCGCCGGGCTTGAGCAGCCCCGCCCGCTCGGCGTCCTCGATCATGCGGACCGCCATGCGATCCTTGATGCTATGGCCGGGGTTGAAGGTCTCCACCTTCGCGTACACGTCGGCGGCGACGTCCTTCACCACGCGGTGCAGGCGGATCAGCGGCGTCCAGCCGATCGCGCCCAGGATGGAGTCGTGGACGTTGCGGGAGTTGATGGCAGTCATGGAGCGGGCGGAACGGTGGAGCCGGCGCCACGCCGGCCACGGTGCACATTAACGCGCGCGCCGCGGCGTGTCGCCCTGAGCCGCGCCGAACGGACCCCGGGCGACGCGCCCGGCGTGTCAACGCGTCGTCGTGATCCTGGTGACGCCGCCACCCTCGAGCGCGAGGCGGTACAGGTCGCGACCCGGGCGGTCGCGCGTGGACACGAAGACGATCGCGCGGCCGTCGGACGACCAGGCGACGGGGAGGTCCGCGGACGGATGGTTGGAGAGGTTTCGCGCCCCGCTCCCGTCCGCGGCCATGACGTAGACCTCGTCATTGCCGTCCCGATTCGTGCTGAAGGCGATGCGAGCGCCATCCGGCGACCAGAGCGCGGTGCGCGAGTGTCCGTTGCCACTCCGGGTGAGTTGCCGCTGGCCCGAACCGTCGGCGTTCATGACGAACACCTCCGAACGTCCGTTCACGACGGCGCTGAACAGGAGGCGTTTGCCATCCGGGGACCAGGCCGGACCGCCCTCCGCGCGCGGGTCGGTCGTGAGCGCGCGCTGGCCGGAGCCGTCGGCCCCCATCACGTACACATTGGCGTTCCCGTCGCGTTCGGAGCGATAGGCGATGAGACGACCATCCGGAGACCAGGCCGGTTCCGAGTTCTGCGCGCTGGAATCGGTCAGCGCGCGGGCGCCCGTTCCGTCGGCATTCATGGTGCAGATCACGTGCCGGTTCCCGCGCACCGAGACATAGGCCAGCCGCCGGCCGTCGGGCGCCCAGCGGGGCTGGTAGTCGAAGTGCGGGTGGTCGGTGAGGCGGCGGAGCAGCGCGCCCGACGCGTCGGCCAGAAAGACGTCGATGGCCGGTGCCGCGCCGCGCGCGATCAGGTATCGCGTGCGATCGGGGGACAGGTCCGCCCCCATCACGATGGTGTCGGGCGGCGACGGCGGGGTGGCCGTCAGGCAACCCGTGCGGCGGTACGGGAACTGCACGGCGCGCGGGCCGCCGGGGCCCGGTCCCTCGATCCGCGCGACCATCGAGTCGGCGCCCCGACGGCGGTAGATGATCCGCTGCGGGAAGTCATGCGCCGGGTTCTCGAAGACGAGCAGCGAGTCGGAGAGGGCCGTCGACGTGAACGACGCCTCGCGCTGTCCGGAGGGGACCGCCGTGTAGATCAACCGGTCGCGCTCGACTTTCAGCCGCAGGTGCTCGTACTCCGAGGTCGCCGCACCGACGGTCGTCCGGCTGGCCCCCAGCATGAGGTCGCCGAGCGGGGGCATCCACATCTCGAGCGTGACGCGGTCCGGCGCCCGGAGCTCCCAGCACCCGGCCAGCCAGGCGGCGCGGGCGAGCGGGCCGGATTGCGCGATCGCCGCCGCTCCGGGAAGGACGATCGCAGCCAGAGCAAGGCGCTTCAAGGTTCCTCGGCGGTGCGCATGCGAATTGTGAGTTGCGAGTTGCGAGTTGTGAGTTGTGAGTTGTGAGTTGCGGATCACCGGTTACGTCCAGTCACGGGCTCAGAGATAGTACGGCGGCCCGTGCCCGCCGTAAACCGTCGTCACGCCGCGGTCGCGGAGCAGTTTCCAGCTGCGGGCCACGACGGCCGGGTCCTCCTGCGCGATCATGTCCGGGCGGGTCAGGTCGCCCGTGAACGCGCATCCGATGTCGAGCACGAGGCTCACGCTGTCGTCGGAGTGGCCTGGTGTGTGGAGGATTTCGCCGTCGATCCCGATGCGTTTGAGGAGCGTACGGCTCTCCTCGGCGCGGATGACCACGTTGTCATGCGTGGTGATTGTGGTGTAGCGATCCCCGGGCTTGATCCACTGCGTCATCCGCGGAATCGCGTCGACCTGCTCCTGCAGCACGAGCAGCGGAACGCCGCGCTGCTTGAGGTCCTGCGCCGCGCCGGCGTGATCGATGTGGTAATGCGTGGCCAGGCCGTAGCGGATCTCGTTGAGCGGGATCCCTTTCCGCTCGAGGTTGGCGAGCAGTTCGCCGGCCCGGCCTGGCCAGCCAAGGTCCACCAGGAGTCGCGACCGTCCGGCGCTCACGACCCAGAAGTTCGTGGAGCGATATCCGACGTTGACGATGGTGGGAACGGCATCGGCCATGGCGGATGGTAACATCCACCACGGCCGACGCAGCCGCTCCTGAAACCGCTGGGTTACCGGCGGAAGAGCGATCCGATCTTCCGGAGGGCGCTGGATCCTCCGCCCATCGGGAAACTCGCGCCGAGATTGAGAGCGAGGTCGGTCTCGTCTCCCATGAACGCCACGATGCCGGCGCTCAGCGTTCCCTTGCCCATGGCGAACACTGCGCCGCCGTGGACCGACGGGTCGGATTCCGAGTGGCTCCCCGAGCCGTCGATGTCGATCGTGTACATGTTGAGGGCCGCACCGGCGTACCACGACATCGTTTCCGAGCTCTTGATGCGAATCGCCGCGCCGATCGGGATATTCCGCTCGCTGCCGCCCTCGAACGAGTCCATTTCGAACCCGACCTGGCCGTTCAGCGACATCTTCCCGGCGGCGTCGTTCCAGAGGTTGACGCCGGCCGACGCGCCGAACGCCACCACCGTCTCGCTGAAGCTGCCCTCCTCGTACCGGCACATGCCGACCGTCGGCACGATGACGACCTTGTCCCCCGCCTTGATCGAGGCGTTCAGGCTCGCGACGAGGACGGGGTAATCGCCGAGCGTGTAGATCGCCTCGACACCCATGAGGATGGCGTCCGCGGGGATCATCAGGAACCGGTGGTTCTGCCCGAATGAGCAGGCCAGCGCCGGCGAAGCGGAGGCAACGGCCAGGCCGGCGGCAATCAGGGAACGCGATCTCCAGCGCATGATCGACCTCCAGGAGTGAAGGGGTTGCTGCCCGCTCACGTCGGGCCACCCGGGAAGCTAGGGATTCCGGCGCATGACGCCAGCCCGCCGATCAGGGATTCAGCACCTCGCCCGGCGTTCCGGTGGCCCGGTCGTAGGTCACGATGTGGGCCCACTCGTCGGCGTCGGACCGGGCCACCACCGCGACGACCGGCTCGGTATCGCTCAGGTTGAAGACCTCGTGCGGAACCCCCGGTTCGATGTAGATGAAATCACCGGCCTGGTTCTCCACCGAGCGGCGCAGGCCGTCCCCGTACTCGTGCCTCACCCGTCCCTCGAGGAGGTACAGCATGACCTCGAATCCGACGTGGATGTGCGCGAAGGCGACGGCGCCCGGGGGGACCACGGCAACGTTCATCGAGAGCTGCCGCGCGGGCACGTTCCTGGCCGACATGCCGATCTTGTACTGGATGCCGTTCCAGGCGCGAGCGACAGGGCTGCCCCGGATCACCCAGATGCCGTCCGATCCTTCGACGTGACGCTGCAGGTCCTCGTCCATTCGGTTTCCGCCGCGGAGGTTAGACGGAGCGAAATGACGGGCGCGGACCGACTGGCGCAACCCGCTCGAGAACGGTTGACGCACGCCGGTGCGTCCCTATGGTAGGGGTGCGCCCGACATGGCCCGGGGGCGCGAACGCCTGTAGACTCGGTCCTTCTCGCCCGGATCCGTTCATGCTCCTTCTGGTGGTCGTCTCGCTGGCTCAGACGCCGACGCTCCCTCCCGTCCGGGATCCGGCATTCGCTTCCGACGGGCGGCTCGCGGTGTCGGTGGAGGGCGACCTCTGGATCCGCGACGCCGCCGGCCGCCGCTGGACGCGCCTCACCCGCGGCCCGGCCTGGGACCGGCAGCCG
>JABWBJ010000111.1 GCA_013360595.1 Gemmatimonadaceae bacterium
GGTGCGCAGCAGGCCGGCCACCGCCGCCGCGGCGAGCCCGAACGCGGCCACCGTCCAGACCTTCTCGCGCGGCGATGAGGCGCGATCGAGCCGGTCCAGCCGGGCCATGGCCTCGACCACGTCGATTCTCCCGGCAATCACGTCCTCAGCGATGCGATCGAGCCGGACCAGGTCGGACAGGTTCGGCTCGGCGGGATCCAGCCGCAGCACCCGCGTGTGCTGCTGGGCTCCCTCGCCGATGGACAGCAGGATCCCGGTCGGGCTCGACCAGATCTCGCACTCCTCGCCGATCGCCGCGGCGGTGGACTTGACCGCTCCCTCGAGGCGAGCCGCCGACACGCCGGCAAGATGGAGTCGCCGGGCAAAGTCCGTCAGGAAGCCGGCCCGTTGAGCGGCCGTGCCGGGAACGGCGTGCATGGCGCCTCGTCTACCGCTTCGACGTCCTCGCGATGAACCGCGTGAGCGCCTCTCGCCACTGCGGCAGCAGGGGTTCTTCCACGTACATCATGTGCCCGGCCGCGAAGTCCTCGCGCGCGATGTTGTCCCGCAGGTCCGGCGGGAGGCCCATGCGGTCCATCGTCCACGACGCGGCGAAGTACGGCGTCGCCAGGTCGTACAGCCCGTTGATGAGCAGCACCTCGAGCTTCGGGTTCCGGCGGATGGCCATGGCCAGGTCCGGTGCGACGTTAGGCGACGCGAAGCCGAACGGGACGCCCGGGCCCGACCGCTGCCAGCGCCAGCCGGGCGTGCCGCCACTGGGCACGTACTCCCGGTCTCCGTCGTAGCCGAGCTCCGCGCGCACGTACTGGTTGAAGGCCGAGGTGTAGGCCGACGAGATGGCGGTGGATTGCGGATCGTGGGATGGCGTGGGCGACAGCAGGTCCCCCGCGGGTCCGGTGAAGCGCGCGTCCAGCCGGCCGACGACCAGGCCCTTGTCGCGCAGCAGCTCGGCCTCGTACTGCGGCGCCGTCACCCGCAGGTCGGCGCGGTCGAGAAAGGCCGGATCGAGTCCCGTGTACTGGTGCATCTTCTGGATGACCTGGCGGCGGCGGGCTGGGTCGAGCGTGCCGGCGGCCAGCAGGGCCGTGGCGTACTCCGTGAGCGACCAGTCCTCCACTTCCTGCATGAAGGCCTTGAGGTCGGCGCGCTTGCCGCCAGGCAGCCGGCCCAGGTACTCCGACGTGACCGCGTAGGACGGGAAGTTGAGGATGTACGGCAGATCGTCGCCCGGCGGGAACTGCAGCGTGTTGAACTGCAGCACCGACGACACGAGCACGATCCCGTTCAGGTCGATGTTCGCGCGCTGCAGGTGGCCGGCCAGGACCGCGGAGCGCGTCGTCCCGTAGCTCTCGCCCAGGAGATACCGCGGCGAGTTCCAGCGCTGGTACCGGCTCAGGAACCGGCGGATGAACTGCGTGAGCGACGCGGCGTCCTCATCGAGCCCCCAGAAGTCCGCGCCCCGCGCGGTGCCCAGCGGCCGGCTGAAGCCGGTCCCGATCGGGTCGATCATGACGATGTCGGCCACGTCGAGGATGGTGAAGGCGTTGTCCACGATCTCGTACGGCGGCGGGGCCTGCTGGCCAACGAGCGGCGTGCGCACGCGCCGTGGACCCATGATGCCCATGTGCAGCCAGAAGGACGCCGAGCCCGGGCCGCCGTTGTACGAGAAGACCACCGGCCGGAGGGGGCGATTGGGGGCGTTCGTGCGGAAGTACGCCGTGAAGTACAGCTCGCCGATCGGCTTCTCCGCCGTGTCGCGGAGGATGATGCTGCCGACGGTGGCCTCGTATTCGACCGTCTGGCCGGCGGCCTGGATGGAATGTCGCGTGGTCCAGTTGGCGGCCTTCGGCTCCTGGGCGATCAGGACGACGGGGATCGCGAGGATTGCCGCGGCGACGGAGAGACGGATGCGCGTCTTCATCGTTGGGATCCGGACGAGTGTGACCTGAAGGTGTGCGGTGAGAGCGTCTGCGTCAGTCTGCCTGTTCGGGCCCGGCGATCTATCTCGCGCGAACCGCCTGGCCCGTCATGCCGCCGGCGCGATGGTTATCACGCAATGCGACGACCCCGTTCACGACAACGGCCGCGATGCCGTCCGGATACTGGAACGGCGCCTCGAACGTCGCCCGGTCGGCGACCGTCGCGGGATCGAACACGACGACATCCGCGGCGTGCCCCGGTGCCAGCCGCCCGCGATCCGTGAGGCGGATCCGCGACGCCGGCAACGCGGTCATCTTGTGGATCGCCTGCTCCAGCGTGAGCGCCCGGCGCTCGCGCACGTAACGACCGAGCACGCGCGGGAACGTGCCCAGTCCGCGCGGATGGGGACTGCCGGTGCGCGTCGGACCCTCGATCGCGAACGCGCCGCCGTCGCTCGCCACCATGCCGCGCGGGTGCGACAGGATGCGCTCGAGGTTCTCCTCGCTCATCGCGAAACCGACCATCCCGACGCTCCCGCGGTTCCGGCCGAGCATGGCCACCGTCAGCTCGTACGGATCGGCGCTGATGGACCTCGCGTACGACCCCAGGCGCTTCCCTTCCGCCGCGCGGTCCTCCGCGGCCCGCACGGAGGAGATGTGCACGTTCTCCCAGCCGCCGATGAGGTCCACCTTGGCCAGTGTTTCAGTCCGGATGCGATCGGCGGTTTCGGGAGCCGCCAGCCGCGCCAGGAAAGCGTCGGTCCCGCCGTCGCGGCTCCAGACCGGGAACAGGTTGGTGAGGCCGGTGGCGTAGGCGATGTACGGATAGCGGTCGAACATCACGTCGAGGCCGTCGCGCGCCGCCGCGGCCACCCGCGCGAAGACCGCGTCCAGCTTCGACCAGTTGCGGGGCCCCTGGGTCTTGAGGTGTGAGATCTGCAGCGGGCACCCGGCGCCGCGGGCGACGGCGATCGACTCGTCGATCGAATCGAGCAGCCGGTCGTCCTCGTTGCGCATGTGCGTGGCGTAGGGCAACCCGCGCGCCGCGAGGGGCCGGCAGAGCGCGATGAGTTCCTCCGTGGACGCGAAGGCGCCGGGCGTGTACTCGAGGCCTGACGAGGCTCCGCACGCGCCCTCGGCGAGGGCCGATTCCACCATGCCGACCATGGTCCGCAGCTCGTCAGGCGTCGCCGGCCGGTCCGTGTTGCCGACCACCCGTCCGCGCACGGTCCCCAGCCCGATCATCGATGCCACGTTCACCGCCGGACGCTGGCCGTCGATCGACGCGAAGAGCGCCGCGAACGTGTCCGGCTGGCCGCCTGGCGCCCGGCGCTCGGCGCTCGACACCGCCCTCGAGCTCCCGTCCTGCCCGACCACGATCGTCGTGATCCCCTGCCGGATCAGCGACTCGCCGCGCGGGTCCTCCTGCAGCCCGCCATCGCCGTGCGAATGCAGGTCGACGAAGCCCGGCGCCACGGCCAGCCCGCGCGCGTCCAGCTCATCGCGGCCGCGGCCGCGCACCGTCCGCGAGATCTCGACGATCCGTCCCCCGGCGATCGCGATGTCGCCCTCGACACCGGCGCTCCCCGTGCCATCGAAGAGAGTGCCCCGGCGAACGACGAGATCGTGCACGCCACCTTGCCCACGCTGTCCCACCGCGAGCCCGAGCAACACGCCGGCGCTCGTGACCGCGAAGTCGCGGCGATTCGTGTTCACTGCTCACGACCTCCCGCGAGCCGCGCCATCAGGATGGCGGCCCGTTTTCCCTGGACGGCGAGCATGGTGAGGTCGGCGGTCTCGTGGACCGTGTGGTCGGCTCTCCCCTTGAGGCCGAGGCCGTCGAGTCCCGCCTCGACCCGCCCGGCCACGAAGGAGATGTCGGCCGCGCCCGCGCGCGCAGGATCCACCGGTCCAACGGGGGGCAGCCCGGCGTCGCGGCTCCCCTGGTCGAGCAGGGCCAGCAGCCGGCGATTCCCCTCGGTGGGCGCGAAGGGCGGATAGCCGTCGTCGATCGTGAGCACCGCGTTCGTCCGCGGGTAGTGCCGCGCCGCCAGGCGCTGCATCGTGGCCTTGGCGCGCGCGAGCTGCTCCGGCGTCAGGGCGCGAAGGTCGCCGGCCACATACGCGCTCTCGGCCACCACGTTCGTCTTGCCGAACGCGGTCCCGCGGTTCTGTACGGCGTCGAACGTGACCGTCGTGCCGCCGACGATCACGCCCGGGTTGAAAGTGAGCGGCGGGTCCGTCGAGAGTGAGTCATGGAACTGGCTCAGGATGCGCGCGACTTCGTAGATGGCGCCGCTCCCGACCTCTGGCCGGAAGACCTGCGACGAGTGCGACGGCGTTCCTGACGTGCGCAGCCACCAGGTCGTCGAGCCGCGCCGGGCAATCACCGCGACGTGCGGCGCCTCCGGTCCGTTTTCGAATCCCAGAGCGATGTCGGCCCAGTCGGCGGCGCGCGTGAGGTCCGCCCGCGCGTCGGCGATCGGGCGGCCGCTGTCCTCCTCGTCGCCGGTGAGGACGGCGCTGAGCTGCAGCTGGTCCAGGAGGCCGGCGTCCTTCAATGCGCCGAGGGCGAGGAGCATCACCACGTTCCCGCCCTTCATGTCGGCGATGCCGGGTCCCCGTGCCGAGTCGGCGCCGACCCGCTCGAAGCGCTGGAATGGCGAGTCTGGCTCGAACACCGTGTCCAGGTGTCCGATCAACAGCACCTTCCGGCCCGTCCCGTTGCCCCTCCGTTCGGCGATCAGGTGACCGGCGCGGTTCCAGGACGCGCCGTCCGACCAGCGCGTGGTGAATCCCAGCCGCTGGAACCCGGGCGCCAGCGCGTCGGCGACGGCGCGGACCCCGGCGAAGTTATGCGTGCCGCTGTTGATGTTGACCAGTCGCTCCAGCAGTTCCACGGCGCCGGCATGCCCGGCATCCACGCTGGCCACGATCCGTCGCTCGGGTTCGGAGAGTGACTGCGAACGCGCGACCTGGGTGAACGGGAACACGCCCAGCAGCAGCGCGAGCGTGCTGGCTCGAGAAGGTCTCATGCGGCTCGATGTCATCAGGCGGCAGAAGGCGGAGAGCGATCGCAACAGGCAGAGAACAGATAACGGATGGTCCACCACTTCTGCCATCTGCCGTTCGATCTCTGCTATCGACTCCGCGTCCCCGTCAGTTCCTGGTGAACCGCGCGCACGAATCGCGTGTGGCCGACCGGGAAGTCGCGTTCGTACGGGCGGCCGATGTTGAGCTCCAGGATCTGCTCCACGGTGCGCCCGGTGGAGATCAGCGTGCGGATGCGGTCGCGCAGGGCCACGACGACATCACGGTACCGCTTGAGTCGCGCCTTGTCGGCGATCGCGCCGTGCCCGGGGACGATGCGCGTGGCGTCGTCCGCCGTCGCCAGGATCCGGTCCACCGCTTCGATGATCCCGTTTACCGATCCGCCGCTGGAGCGGTCGATGATCGGGAGGCCCGTATTGTTGAACACGTCGCCCATGTGGATCACGTTCGACCGCGTGAAGTGCACGATCACGTCGCCGTCCGTATGTGCCCCGGCCACCTTCGTGGCGACGATCGAGTCCCCGTTGACCACGAAGGTCGCGACCTCCGCGATGGTCTCCTTCGGCAGCGCCCCGGGAGGCGCCGGCGGCACCTGCGCGTTCAGTGCCTCGTTGAACTGCCCGGTACTCATGCGCCGGCGCGCGTTCTCGCTGGCGTGAATGACTGCCCCGTCCCTGGCGAAGTGCTCGTTGCCGCCGGTGTGGTCGCCATGCCAGTGCGTGTTGATGACCGTTCGAACCGGGCTGGACGACAATTCGCGAATCGCGGCCAGCACCTTTCCGGACAGCGGCGCGTACATCCCGTCCACCAGCAGCACGCCGTCGTCGCCGAGGGAGACCGCGACGTTGCCGCCGGCCCCCTGGAGCACGAACACACTGGTGGTCACCGGCAGGATCCGCACCTGGACCGTGTCGTAGTTCGTCTGGGCCGTGACCGGGCCGGCCGCCAGCAGCAGCGCGACGACGACTGGGACTCTCCGCATGGCCATCACCTCGCTGGTCTGGTGCCCGGCGCGCGCCTGAGGACCCTTCCGGGCCGCGATGGCGTGAACGAGCCGTTGTCGACGACGGGAACGCCGTTGACGATGACCCAGGGGATCCCTTCCGGATAGTGGTGCGGGTCGGTGAAGGAGCCCACGTCCCGGACGCGCTCGGCGCTGAAGATCGTGATATCGGCCGCGCAGCCTTCGCGCAGGCAGCCGCGGTCCGCGAGCCCCAGGCGAGCCGCCGGCATCGCCGTCATCTTCCGCACTGCCTGCTCGAGCGTCAGAACCTTGTCCTCGCGCACGTACTTGCCGAGCACGCGCGGAAACGTGCCGTAGGCGCGCGGATGCGGCACCGCGTCGCCAAGCCGGTTCAGGCGGGCGTCGCTGGCGATCATCGTCTGCGGATGCGCCATGATCCGCCGCACGTCCTGCTCGTCGATGATGTGATAGATCGTCGAGGCGCCGCCGCGCAGCACGGCATCGATCACGACCGGCGCCGCGTTCGCGATCGTCGGTTCCAGGTTGAGCCGCGTGACGAGATCGTGGAGCGTCTTCCCGTTCAGCGTCGAATCCCACGGCACGCGCGAGAACTGCACGCGCTTCGGGTCGCCGCCGCCACGGTCGTTCAGCAGCAGCTCCACGACGCCGCGCTCGATCGAGTCGTTGAGCACCGGATCGGCGAGCCGGCGACGGAACGCGGAGTCCCCGCCCGCGAGCGCCCAGGGCGGGATCAGGATGTCCAGGCCGGTGTGGCTCGCGGTGTACGGGTACTGGTCGATCATGACATCGGTCCCGGCGCGTCGCGCGGAGTCGACCATGGCGAGCGTCACGGCGCTCTTTCCCCACATCTGCTGGCCGACGACCTTGTGGTGCGTGAGCACGACCGGGATGCGCGCGCTCCGTCCGATCTCCAGCGCCTCGGCGACCCCATCGATCAGCCCCAGGGCCTCCTCGCGCAGGTGCGAGGTGTAGATCCCGCCCGAGTCGGCGGCGACGCGGGCGAGCGCCACGACCTCGTCGGTCTTCGAGTAGTAGCCCGGGATGTATCGCAGGCCGGTGCTGAGGCCGAAGGCGCCCTCGCCCATCGCCCGGGCGACCATCCCGCGCATCCGTTCGAGCTCGGCCGCCGTGGGGGCGCGGTTCTCCGTGCCCATGACCGACCGGCGGATCGTGTTGTGCCCCGTGAGGAACGCCACGTTCATGCCGAGGGCGCGCTGCTCGACCTGCGCCAGGTACGGCCCCATCGGGCTGGCGCCGCCGCCGTCGGGGCCGCCTAACGCCAGCGTGACCCCCTGCCGGACGTGCGACTCGGCGTCCGGCATGGCGAGGATCGGCTCCAGATGGGCGTGGAGGTCGATGAAGCCGGGCGCGACGACCAGGCCGG
>JABWBJ010000112.1 GCA_013360595.1 Gemmatimonadaceae bacterium
CGACCGGCACCCCGGCCGGCATCTGCGCGATGGAGAGCAGCGCGTCCTGCCCCTGGAGCGCGGTCACGGGCATCGGCACTCCGAGCACGGGCAGCAGCGTCTTGGACGCCGTCATGCCCGGCAGATGGGCGGCGCCGCCGGCGGCGGCGATGATGACCTTGAGCCCCCGCCCTTCGGCCGTACTGGCGTACTCGAACATCCGGTCCGGCGTGCGATGCGCCGAGACGACGCGCGTCTCGAACGGGACGCCGAGCGCCTCGAGCGTCGCGCACGCGTGCTGCATGTACTCGAAGTCCGTCTTCGAGCCCATGATGATGCCGACTGAAGGGGCCATGGAGCGGGCGATGAGGGGCGGAGCAGCCGGAGGGCGGCGTGCGCTGAATATGCCGCGCGCACAGGCCGCGGCGAAGTCCGGGCCCCGGCCGCCTTGGAGGCCGCGGTCCCGGCGGCTATGCTACGGCCGCCCTGAACCCCTCCCGGTGACGGTTCTCCTCGCGTTCGGCCTGGTCCTCGGCGGTCTGATCCTGCTCGCCCTGGGTGGGGACGTCCTGATTCGCGGCGCGGTGACGCTCGCCAGGGCGGCGGGGCTCACGACGGCGGTCATCGGCCTCACCGTCGTGGCCCTGGGCACCTCGATGCCGGAGCTGGTCGTATCGCTGCTGGCGTCGATGCGCGGCCAGGCCGACATCGCCGTGGGCAATGTCGTCGGATCGAATCTCTTCAACGTGCTGGTGATCCTCGGCATCGCGGCGGTGGTCCGGCCGATCGCGGTCCACGGCGGCGCGGTCCGCGTCGAATGGCCGATGATGGTGCTGGTGACCGTGGTGGCGATGCTCGTCTTCCGCGATGGGGTCGTCGACCGGGCCGAGGGCGCCGTGTTCGTGCTCGGCCTGGCGGGGTTCGTGTCGTTCTCCGTGTGGCTGGCGCGGCGCGAGGTCACGGCCGCGGAAGTTCGTCCCGTGGTGGAGCGGGTCGAGGTGGCCACGCTCAGCACCGGGTGGCGGGCCGCGACGCGGTCGAGCGCGCTGGTGATCGCGGGCCTGGCGACGCTCGTGGTTGGCGGGCGAATGCTCGTGGACGGCGCGGTGGACCTGGCCCGTCTGGCGGGCGTGTCGGAGCGGGTGATCGGTCTCACCATTGTTGCGGCCGGGACGAGCGCGCCGGAACTCGCGGCGTCGGTGGCGGCGGCCCGCCGCCATCATGCCGATATCGCGGTCGCCAACCTGCTCGGCTCCAACATCTTCAACCTGCTCGGGATCGTGGGAATCACGAGCGTCGTGGCGCCGCTGGCCGTATCGCCGGCGATCCTGCGTTTCGATGCCTGGTGGATGCTGGGGAGCGCCGTCGGGCTCTTTCCCCTGATGCGCGTGGGAAGGGACATCACGCGCATCGACGGCGGGTTGCTCCTGGCCGCGTACGCGGTCTACCTCGCCCTCCTCCTGGCGCGGCGCTGACGCGGCGGTCCGGGTCGTCGCGCGTAGGGAAATTCCCTTCGCGGCGCGGCGGATTCGCCCGATGTCCGGCGGCGCGCGCGAGCCGGAACGTCACATCGCGCGGGGCACTGGCGCCGGTTTCGAACCAGGCCGGCCGCTCGCGGCCCGCTCCACTGCCTGGAGGGCTCGCGGATGTACTACCCCACTTCGCATCCCTGGTCGGCGGACCAGACCCTTGGCGATCACCTGGCCGAACGAGGCGTGAACCGCCGGGACTTCCTGGAGTTCTGCGGTTCGATGTGCGCGGTGCTGGGCCTCAGCAACTCCATGCTCCCCCGGATTGCGGCCCAACTCGAGGCCGTCAAGCGGCCGTCCGTCATCTGGCTCCAGCTGCAGGAGTGCACCGGGTGCGTCGAAAGCGTGCTCCGGACGGCCGAGCCGACCATCGGCGACCTGGTGCTGGACGTCGTGTCCCTCGATTACCAGCATACGCTGATGGCGGGCGCCGGCGCCGCGGTGGAGAAGGCCCTGGCCGACTCGATGGCGGCCAACAAGGGGAAGTACGTGCTGGTGGTCACCGGGTCGGTGCCGCTGAACGAGAACGGCATCTTCCTCACGATCGGCGGCCGCACCGGTCGCGAGATCCTCGAGGAGGCAGCCCGCGACGCGGCGGCGGTCGTGGGCGTGGGCGCCTGCGCCCACTTCGGCAGCGTGCAGGCGGCCCGTCCGAATCCCACCGGCGCGGTGGGGATCCGGGAGATCATCACCGACAAGCCGGTGGTGAACATCGCCGGCTGCCCGCCGATCGGCGACGTGGTGACGGCGACCCTGGTGCACTTCCTGACCTTCGGCCGGCTCCCCGAGATGGACAGCGAGGGGCGGCCGCTCTTCGCGTACGGCAAGCGCATCCATGATCAGTGCCCGCGCCGCGCGCACTTCGACGCCGGGCAGTACGTGGAGGTCTTCGACGACGAGGCGGCCCGCAAGGGCTGGTGTCTCTACAAGGTGGGCTGCAAGGGGCCGGCGACCTTCTCGCCCTGTCCCATCTTCCAGTGGAACACGCGCACGAGCTGGCCCATCGGGGCCGGGCACCCGTGCATCGGGTGCACCGAGCCGTTCTTCTGGGACACCATGGCGCCCTTCTACGGCCGGCTGCCTAACGTCGCAGGGTTCGGGATCGAGAGCAAGGTGGACACCATCGGCGCCGCGCTGGCGATCGGGGCCACGGCGGGGGTGGTGGCCCACGCCGTCGCCACCGGCGTCTACCAGCTCCGGCATCGGAAGAAGGCAGAGGCCGCCGCGTCCGCGGCCGGCTCCTCGACCACGAAGGAGGGCTAGGCCATGGCCGCCACGAGAGTCGTCGTCGATCCCATCACGCGCATCGAAGGCCACCTGCGGATCGAGGCGCAGCAGGAGAACGGCCGGATCACCAATGCCTGGTCCACCGCCACGCAGTTCCGCGGCATCGAGATCATCATGCAGGGCCGCGACCCGCGCGACGCGTGGGCGTACACGCAGCGCATCTGCGGCGTGTGCACCGTCGTGCACGCCGTGGCGTCCTGCCGGGCCGTCGAGGACGCCCTTGGCATCCGCATCCCGCCGAACGCGAACCTCATCCGGAACCTGGTCCACGGCATGCAGTTCGTGCAGGACCACGTGATCCACTTCTACCATCTGCACGCGCTGGACTGGGTGGACGTCACCAGCGCGCTCAAGGCCGATCCGGCCGCCACGGCGCGGCTGGCGGCCTCCATCTCCCCGTGGCCGAACAACTCGGCCACCTGGTTCGCCGAGGTGAAGGACCGCATCGCAAAGTTCGTCTCGTCAGGCCAGCTCGGGATCTTCACCAACGGCTACTGGGGGCACCCGGCCTACAAGCTCCCGCCCGAAGCCAACCTCATGGCGGTCGCGCACTACCTCGAAGCCCTGGACTGGCAGCGCGACGTCATCCGCCTGCACACCATCTTCGGCGGCAAGAACCCGCACCCGAACTTCCTCGTGGGCGGGATGGCCTCGGCGATCAACCTCGACGGCACCGCCACGATCAACGCCGAACGGTTGACCGACATCCGCGACATGATCACGCGGGCGCAGCGCTTCGTCGAGCAGGTGTACTGGCCCGACCTCCAGGCCATCGCCTCCTTCTACAAGGACTGGGCCTCGATCGGCGGCGGCGTGCGCAACTACCTCTCCGTCGGCGAGTTCCCCGAGGGGAACATCGAGGAGACCGACAAGCTGTACCTGCCGCGCGGGATCATTCTCGATCGCGACCTGAGCACGGTGCACCCGTACGACCCGTCCAGGGTCGCCGAATTCATCACCAGCTCCTGGTACGAGTACGCGCAGGGCGACGACGTGGGGCTCCATCCGTACGAGGGCGAGACGAGGCCGAAGTACGCCGGCCCGCCGACGCCCTGGACCTACCTGCAGCAGGAGAAGAAGTACTCCTGGCTCAAGTCGCCGCGCTACGACGGCAAGCCGATGGAAGTCGGCCCGTTGGCCCGGATGCTGGTGGCGTATGCCGCGGGCCACGAGGAAGTGCGCGCCGAGGTGGGCGCAGCGCTCGGCCGCCTGAAGGTGGGACCGGCCGCCCTCTTCTCGACGCTCGGTCGCACGGCGGCGCGCGGGGTGGAGACCGTCCTCCTGGCCCGGCGCATGAACACGTGGTACGACGCCCTCGTCAACCGGATCAGGTCCGGCGACGTGCAGACGTTCAACGCCGACAAGTGGGAGCCGGAGTCGTGGCCGGCGACGGCACAGGGGTACGGCTTCCTCGATGCCCCGCGCGGCGCCCTCGGCCACTGGGTGCAGATCGAGAACGGGAAGATCTCGCGGTACCAGTGCGTGGTGCCGAGCACCTGGAACGCCGGCCCGCGCGACGCGCAGGGACAGGTCGGGCCGTACGAGGCGGCCCTGACGGACAACCATCCGCTCGTCGATCCCGAGCGCCCGATCGAGATCCTGCGGACCATCCACTCGTTCGATCCGTGCATCGCCTGCGGCGTTCACGTGCTGGACGCCGAGGGGAAGACGGTGACGGAGGTAAAGGTGCTATGACGTCGCCGAGCCGGCCGGCGCACGAGCACCGGCCCCCGATCCACGCCGGCGCGCTGGACTACGCGCGCCGGGTGCCGCCGCCCTCGGGCGAGTACGAGTGGGTGTATCTCTGGGGACGCCCGCTGCGATTCATGCACTGGGTCGCGGCGATCTGCATCGTTCTGCTCGCGGCGACCGGCCTGTTCATCGGAAAGCCGTACTTCGTGCCGGCGGGCGACCCGGAATCGGCGTACCTGATGGGATGGTTCCGGTTCGTGCACTTCACGGCGGCGGCCGTGCTGGTGATGACCGGCATCGTCCGCGCGTACTGGCTCCTGATGGGGAACCGGTTCGAGCGGCTGCCGGCCCTGTTCCCGCTCAAGCGTCGCGACCTCCGCAACATGATCGAGGTCGTGAAGTTCTACCTCATGATCGAGCCGGAGAAGGCGCCGAAGTACCTCGGCCACAACCCGCTCCAGCAACTCAGCTACACCGGCATCTATCTCTGCGCCGTGCTTGCGGTCGTCACGGGGTTCGCGATGTACGGGCAGTCGAATCCCGGCGGGCTGATCTACACGGCGTTCAACTGGGTGAATCCGCTCCTGGGCGGCGCGCCGATCGCCCGGTTCCTCCATCACGTGCTGACCTGGGTCTTCCTGATCTTCATTCCCATCCACGTGTACCTGGCGCTCCGGGCCGACGCGCTCGAGCGCACCGGTACGATCTCGTCCATCATCAGCGGCGGCCGGTTCGTCGAGGCCGGCGAGCACTACGTCGATGCCGAATCCTGACGCGCGAGCGATCGTGGTGCTCGGCCTCGGCAACATGCTGATGGCCGACGACGGCGTGGGCCTGGCGGCCCTCGCCCGTCTCGCCGACGAGTGGTTCATCCCGCCGGACGTGGACCTGGTGGATGGCGGGACGTGGGGGATGAACCTGCTGCCGATCATCGAATCGACGGACCGGCTGCTCGTGCTGGATGCGATCGACCATGGCCGGGAACCGGGCACGCTGCTCGCACTGCGGGACGGCGAGGTCCCGCGGTTCCTGGCGACCAAGCTCTCTCCGCACCAGGTGGACCTCCGCGAGGTGCTGGCGCTGGCGCAACTCCGCGGGACGTTGCCGCGAGAGCTCGTGGCGCTCGGGCTGCAGCCGGCCCTCGTGGAGATGTCCACCGCCCTCTCGCCGGTCGTCGAGGCCCGGCTCGGCGCGCTCGTGGAATCCGCGGCACGGACCCTCGCGGGGTGGGGCGTGGACTGTTTTCCGCTGTCGGGGGCGCTGCATGCATGAGATGAGCGTCGCGCTGGAGGTCTGCCGCATGGCGGAGGAACGGCTCGGGCCCGGCGGCTCGGGCCGCCTTCGCCTGGTGGGGCTCGTGGTGGGCGACGACGCGGGCCTCGAGCCTGACAACCTCTCCTTCTGCCTGGACGCGCTGCTCGCGCAGCCGCCGTTCGGAGAGGCCCGCGCCCGGCTGCAGCGATGCGGGGGTGACGTCCTGCGACTCGACTTCCTCGAGGTGGATGATGGCGATCCGGACCATTGACGTTCGCGAGCGCGTGATGGCGCGCAACGACGAGCTGGCGGCGGAGGTGCGGCGGCGGCTGGCCGGCGCCGGGATCCCGTCGTTCAACCTGGTGTCCTCGCCCGGCGCCGGGAAGACGGCGCTGCTCGAGCGGACGCTCGACGCGTTAGGTCACGAACTGGAGATCGCGGTCGTCACGGGCGACGTGCAGACGCAGAACGACGCCGAGCGCCTCGCCCGCCGGACGACGCGGCTGGTGCAGGCGGTCGTGACCGGGGGCGCGTGCCACCTCGACGCGCGCCAGGTGATGGAATCGCTGGCGGCGATCGATCTCGAGCGGACCCAGCTGCTCTTCATCGAGAACGTGGGGAATCTCGTCTGCCCGGCCAGCTGGGACCTCGGCGAGACGGCCAAGATCGTCGTGATGTCGGTGACCGAGGGCGAGGACAAGCCGCTCAAGTATCCGAAGATGTTCCGCGAGGCGAAGTACGCCGTGCTGAACAAGGTGGACCTGCTGCCGTACGTGCCCTTCGACGTGGAGCGGGCGCTGGCGATGGCGCTCGAGGTCAACCCGCACCTGCGCATCTTCCGGACGTCGGCGCTGACGGGCCGGGGGATGTCGGAATGGCTCGACTTCCTGCGCGCCCAGGCGCGTCAGGCGGTGGAGGCGTGAGGCGCACCGCATGAGCGCCACGTCCCCGACCATCGCCGTGCGGCTCCGCGTGAGCGGGCTGGTGCAGGGCGTGGGCTTCCGTCCGTTCGTGCACCGCCTCGCCATCCGGCACGGCGTGAACGGCTGGGTCCGGAACACGAGCGGGCGCGTGGAGATTCATGCCGAGGGCGACATCGAGGCCGTCGACGCGTTTGCGAGCGCGCTCCGGTCGGATGCGCCGGTCCTGGCGCGGATCGACGGCGTGGTGTGCGAAGTCGCCGAGTCCGAGGCGCCGGAAGGCTTCGTCGTCGCGGCGAGCGTGACGTCGGCCAGCGAGCGCCAGCCGGTGTCGCCCGATGTCGCGACCTGCGACGCCTGCCTCGCGGAACTGGTGGATCCGACCAATCGGCGCTTCCGGTATCCGTTCATCACCTGCACGGACTGCGGGCCGCGGTTCACGGTCATCGAGTCGATGCCGTACGACCGCGAGCGGACGAGCATGCGCCGGTTCGCGCAGTGTCCGGCCTGCCTGGCGGAGTACCGCGCGCCCGGCGATCGGCGGTACCACTCGGAGACGAACAGCTGCGCCGTGTGCGGGCCGCGGCTCTGGCTCGTGACGCCGGCCGGCGAGGAAGTGCCGGGCAACGACCCGATCGCCGCTGCCGCCGGGCAGCTGC
>JABWBJ010000113.1 GCA_013360595.1 Gemmatimonadaceae bacterium
CGGGCGGCGCCACGCGCAGTCTGGGACCGTCTGGGAGGACCAGGCCGGGTTCAGCCGCGCGGTCCGCGCAGGGAACCGCGTGTGGGTATCCGGGACGACCGCCACCCACGGCAGCCGCTGCATCGGCGGCAACGACCCGGCGGCGCAGGCGCACTTCGCCATCGACAAGATCGAGGGCGCTCTCGAGTCGCTGGGCGCCTCGCTCGCCGACGTGGTGCGCACGCGCGTGTTCGTGAAGCGCATGGCCGACTGGGAGGCCGTCGCCCGGGCGCACGGGGAACGATTTGCCGGTGTGCGGCCGGCGAACACGCTGGTCCAGGCCGACCTGGTCGGCGAGGAATACCTCGTGGAGATCGAAGCAGACGCCGAGGTGTCCACGTAGCGGTACCGCGGTTCACCTCGAGCCGGACGGGAATCGGCGCGCCGGTGCGCCGGTTGCACGAACCTGACGCCGTTCCTCCACGCCGTCGCTCTCAATCCGGATACCGACACCGCCGCGTCGAGCGATCAGATCTCCAGTCGACTCGCCAGCTCCCTGAACCGGCAGGGCCCGTTGGCCAGCTGCATCTGCTTCACGGTGCGACACTCGGGCTTGAACAGCTTCGGATTCGCGACCAGGATCACGGCGCACCGCGCCCGCGAGGTGGCCACGTTCAGCCGGTTGGCGCTGTACAGGAAGTCCATGCCGCGCGGCGCGTCCTCGGGATCCGACGTCGCCATCGAGTAGATCACGACCGGTGCCTCCTGCCCCTGGAACCGGTCGACGGTGCCAACGCGCGCCGCCTCGGGGAGTCGCTCCAGCAACCGATTCACCTGCGTGTTGTACGGCGCCACGACGAGGATGTCGTCCACCGTCACCTGCTGCTCCTTCCCCTGCTCATCGCGCCACCTCACCCCGTTCATGGTCAACTGGCCGAAGATCCTCACGACGGCCTCGATCTCCTCCGGCGCGTGATTCCGGTTCCCTTCGTGCTCGACGTCCAGTACATGGAGTCCGGAGCCGGTGAACACGCCTGCGTTGACCAGCGCCTGCCGTTCGAGTCCGGCCTTCGACGTGAGTCGGTTCCGGTAGTACAGCTCGGATGTGAACGCGCAGAGCGATGGCGACAGGCGCCAGGTGGTCGGCAGGAAGATGCCGCGGTCGGGCGGCAGAGTCGGCGCGCGGCCCATGAGATGCTCCAGCGCCGAGACCGCGACGCCGTCGGGATGCGCCCCCTGCCGAGGCTGATCGAGCTGCTTCGGGTCGCCTAACAGCACGAGGTTCTCGGCGGCCTGCGACGCTGCAATCACGGTTGCCAGCGCCATCTGGCCGGCCTCGTCCACGAACAGGACGTCGACCGCGTTCCGGAAGTCGGACCTGGCCCACATCCAGGCGGTGCCGCCGAGGACCTGGACGTCGAGGTTGGCGATGGCGCTGCGCGCCGCCTCGTTCTCCCCGTACAGGTGCACACGGCCCGGCGCGGCCGCTGTATCGGTCTCCGGGCGGTCCTTGTGGCCGACCCGGAGGGCCATGCGGTGTCGCGACGCCGCCTCGAGCGATGCCTCGAGCAGCTTGCGGATCACCTTGTGACTGTTGGCCGTGACGCCGACGCGCTTGCCGGCCTTGACCAGGGCGCAGATCATCTCGGCGCCGGTGTACGTCTTGCCCGAGCCCGGCGGTCCCTGGATCGCGAGGCAGGAATGGTCGAGCGACTGAACCACGCGGACCGCGGTGTCCAGTTCCGCCTCGCCAGCGAGCATCCTGAAGGTTGCCGGCTTGCGCCCGTGCGATCCCTTGAGCCGCGGCGGCCGACGGAGGAGGAGCTCGGCCGCAGCAGATCGCGGCGCCTCTGCCAATGAGCCCGCTTCGGCCACGGACTCGGCGAACGAGAAGATCGCGTTCTCGATCTCCTCGACGTTCACGTACTCGAAGGCAAAGAGCGCCGAGGGGTGGATCTCGGCCCTCGAGCGAGCCTTGGAAATGTCGATCGTGCGTCCGACGCGGTCGATGGCGTCGACCGATGCGAAGGTCTTCCCCTCGGTGGCGGTGCGCAGCGTGCTGCCCCGCTCGATGTCCATTTCCTGGTCGGGGTAGCGATACCGATCGATGATCGATCTCGAGCGCCCGCCCTCCTTCTTCGCCTTGCCCTCACCGACCCGACCGACGAACTCCAGCTTCGACACCGCGAGCCGCTCGTCCAGCAGCTCTTCTTCGGTCATGTCCCGCAGCCGGAAGTACTCCCACCATTTCGCCTTGTCCTCGCGCCGGTGGTAGTCGAGCAGGTAGGCCAGAACCCACCGCGCGTGCTCCTCGCTCGCCGCCGTGGCCATCCTGCCGTCCTCGGCGTCCGTTTCGTCCTCGGCATGGGGCCCGGCAGCCTCGGCGGCCGCTCCGGCCCCGGTGTCGCCGGCAGGGACGTCGTCGCCGGCGACGAACTGCTCGGCGTCGTCGGACAGCCCGTCCAGCAGCTGTTTCCTCAGCGCCTGCACCCGGAGGTCACGCTCCTTTCGATCTTCCGACGCCGCATCGTCTGGCGCGACGGGGCGATCCACGGGGATCCCGTTCGCCTGGGCCTCGAGGCGAACCACCTCCAGCCATTCACGAAGCCGGAGGGTCGAAACGCAGTCGTCCCGGTTGTACCCCTCGATGATCCGGCGGTCCTCGTCAGACACGCGATCCGGGCTCCGCAGGTACAGGGCACCCTCCATGCGCCGCCGGCACTCGGTCGCCTCGCGCAGGTCCACCTGGCGGTCGAAACCGTAGCACGGCTCCAGTTCCTTGAGCGAGTAGCTCTCCACGCCGACGAACAGCCCCTGCCTGACGACCGCGAGCAGGTCGACGAAGCGGCGGCCCTTGAGCAGCCGGTCGAGCGCCTCCTCGCGCGTCGCATAACGACCCATGAGTCGCTTGAAGGCCGACGGCTCATACGGCGCGAAGTGGTAGATGTGCATCCCCGGATCGCGCTCGAGCGCGGCGATGATCCGGTCGATGGTGGCCTCGAACGCCGAGCGTTCCTCGTCCGCGCTGAACGCCCATCGCCCTTCGTACTGCACGTTGCCCCCGGCGTCGAGCCAGGCAAGGCCGAAGAGGTACTCGCGACCGCTCTCCTCGGAGCCGCGGTCACCCTCGAGGTCCAGGAAGAGGTCGCCGGGCGACGGCGCCGGGAGCCGCGCGAAGCCCTGCGGCGGCGGAGGCGTGGGCGGATTCCGCCTGCCTGGCGGCGGCGCCTCCGGATGCCGCAGCGCGTGAAGCGGCCTGGCCGCGCTCCGGGATGCGAGCTGGACGTACGCCTGCTGCCGCGCCCGGGCGTAGGTCTGCGGGGAGCCGCGCCCGGGCTTGAAGGGAATGTCCTCGGGCATGCCGGCGAGTGCGGCCAGGGTGCGGAACCCGTTGGACTCCAGCACCCGGCGATGGAGGCGCCCCAGGTTGGCCACCAGCGACAGATGGTCGTCGGCCCGGCGCTTGCCATCGCACTGGCGCCACCACCGGCAGAGGCCGCAGTACTCGACCGGTTCGGGATAGAACGCGGCGGCGAGCGCCTCGTCGCCCAGGGCGAGACCGTCGAGCATCTCCCGCTGGATCAGGCGCAGGTACGCGGCGAAGTCGTCGGTGCGCCAGCTGATCTGCCGAGCCGGCTCGCCGTCGTCACCGGGAACGACGACGTGGAACTCCTCGGGCGTGATTCCCTGGATGGAGCCGACGATGCTGGTGTAGAGGCCGAGTTGCAGGATGGTACCGGCGCGCGTGTCGCGGGCGAGCTTCGTGTCGATCACTTCGTACGACCAGCTGCCAAGCGTCGACGGACGGGCCATGCGGCGCAGGACGTCGGCATACCCGAACCAGGCGTCGAGCCGAAGAGCGGCCTGGACGATGACCTCGTCGCCCCGGCGCATGGCGTCGAGCGTCGCCTCGATCGCGCGCTCGGGCTGCCCGCGAGGGAGGTGGTTGAGATCGGTGACCTGCAGGCCCTGATCGCGGAGGCGCTGGACGAAGGCCTTCTCGTGCTCCAGTCCGCGCTCGACCAACCGCTGGAGTCGTGGGTCCGGCCCCCGCTCCGGCCCCGTGCGCCGGTGCGCCAGCACGCTCAGGTCGAGCGCCGTGAGGTGCCGGCAGCTCAGGAAGTGCGCGAGATCGCTCGCCGAGAGGCGGAGGCCGGTCGGTTCAGCGTGCATGCGTCGAAGCAACCCTGAGGAAGGAGGCCGTGCGTCGCCCGAATGATGTACCGCGGGGGACGGTATCGTGCGAGGTGGGTGTGACACCCAGGCAATCGGTCCGCATTCCCCGACACCGGGTGCGTCGCCCCCCCGACAGCCTGGACCGCGGAGCCGCGACACGTTGCGACCACACGCAACCGACAGCCTCCGGCGCGCGCCCACTCCCCGTCCGCACGGACGTTCTGGACAGCCGCCGCCGGTGCCAGGAGGAAACGGACGATGCGGCGCACACGGATGGTGGTAGCGGCTCTGGCAACGCTCTCAGCCGCCTGCAGCAGCGGTGGCGACGGCAATGGCGGCGGAGTCACCCCCCCACCTCCCACCGTGGCGACGGTCACGGTCACGCCTGACGCCATCACGCTCACCACCCCCGGGACGGCACAGCTCTCCGCCGTCGCGAAGGACGCGTCAGGCGGCACTCTCAACCGGACCTTCACCTGGTCGTCCAGTGCCGGCGCAGTCGCGTCGGTGAGCGCGAGCGGCCTGGTCACTGCTGTCGCCGCCGGCACGGCGACCATCACGGCGACCGTGGAAGGCAAGTCGGGCTCGGCCGCGATCACCGTCATTGCCAGCCAGGACGGTCCCATCGTGGCCCGCGGCGAGGTGGGGCCGGCCGGCGGCACCGTCGGCTCTACTGACGTCGCGGTCACCATTCCCGCCGGCGCCCTCGCGACCACGGCGACCATCCAGATCGTGCGCGACACGGTGCGGCCGGCGGCGTTCGCGGAGAACACCGCGTCGCCGGGGTACCTCATCGATGGTCTGCCTTCCGATCGTGTCGTGCAGATGCGCGTGCGCATCAGGGCCACGGCGCCGCTGACCGGCGGTCTCGGCATCGGCGTGATGCGGCCGGTCTGGGAATCGGGTGACGAAGACAACGCCGTGCTCGGGACGACCATCGCTCCCGCGACCGACTCGGCCGGGTACCTGGTAGGGAACGTGAAGCTGCGCGGCCGCGTCTCTCCGTCGATGCCGGCACGCCTGCGCGCGCGGCCGTCGGTCCTGGGCCGTCCGATTCCCGTTGGGGTTGCGGCGGCGATGGACCCCCAGGATCTCAAGGCGGCGGCCGAGCTGAGCGGAGTCATGAAGCTCACGCACAAGCTGTCGGCCGGCGGCAACTTCGATGTCTGGGGAATCGGCGGGGGCGATCCCGACATGGCCCGCAAGGTAGATCGCGTCGCCGGGCTGATCGAGCAGGCGCGCACGCAGCTCCTCGCGATGGGCTACTCGATGGCGTTTCGCACGGAGTGGCCGATCGCGGTCTATGTGCTGCCGGCGACGTGGAACGGCGCCTACTACTCCGTGCTCCCGTTTCCCGTGGATCCGAACCTCGGCTACATCGCCTACAACGCGACGAAGGTGGACCTGGGCTGGTTCCCGGGCACCGTGATCCATGAGCTGTATCACTTCGTCCAGGGCGGCTTCCTGGTGGGCAGGGACTGGCCTGCCGTGGCGCCGACGAAGTGGCTCGCCGAGGCGACGGCGACGTGGGTGGCCGAACGGCACCCGGCGGTGGCGGTGCCGTACAACCATCCGACGGTGCTGTCGTGGCGAGACAGCCTCTGGTCCGGCCTCGCCGACGGGATGGTGGCCAAGTCGGGGTACGGGAAGGCGCCGATCGTGAAGTGGATGGCGACGAAGTACGGCGAAGCGACCGCGAAGCAGATCTACACCGACGTCGGCAACGGCGTCGTTCCGATCGCGGCCTTCCTGATGGCGCTCCCCGCGGACCGCGAATCGTGGTGGACGGATTTCCTGACGACCCAGCTGGGCGGAACGATCTACCCGTTCTGGCCGGCGGAGACGCTGTACCCCCCGGGGACCTACAATCTGACGCTGCAGGTCGGCCGGCTGGCCTACGCCACCGATCCGCTCCGCCCGTTCGGCGTCGAGGGTGAGTTTCTGACGCGCGACACGGCGAAGTTCGGGCCGGCGTTCACCCTCCCTGTCTTCCTCGACACCGCGTCCATGCCGCGGGCGTCGATCGCCGCCTATCGCAAGGCCGCCAACACGCGCGCCTTCGCGTTCATCGGCAGCGGCGACACGGTGCGAATCCCCGGGAGCGTGCTGCGGAGCACCGACTCCGTTCTGGTGCTCTTCTCCAGCCTCGACGCCGTGGCCCCGTACACGTCGAATCGGTCGTTCGGCTTCCGCACCAATCTCGCGCTGCCCGAGGCGGACTGGTATTTCCCGACCATCTCCGGGCTGAACGACGGCATCCAGTTCCAGTGCGACCGTCCCGGCGACTCGATCACGATGAACGTGGCCGAGAACGCGACGCAGATCTGGAGCTTCCTGTCGAACTCCGGGACATGGAAGAAGACCCAGGAGAGCGGGAATGCGCCGCCATTCGCGACATACACCTGGGCGGTGATGCCGGAACTGGCGGACACGCTGGCGAAGATGGGCGTGACGGCGCAGTCGACGATAACGGTCGGCCGCGCCGACACGGTGCGGCTGACGGGCCGGTTCACGATGGGGCTGGGGTCCGCCCTCCGCGGTGGACTCGGTTCGGACGGGCCGCGGGGCGATGGGAACACGGCCTGGTGGATCCTGGGGATCGTGGCCGTGCTGTCGCCGTTTGCCGTGCGCCGTGGCCGGATCAGGAAGGTGGCGCCCGTCGCGGCGCTCGGTGCGCTGGTGTTCCTGGTGGCATGCATCGGACTGATCTCGATCTCCATGGACGAGTCGTTCGACTACACCTTCAGGAAAGTCCGCTTCACGGCGGACCCGGCGAATCCGGCCGGGCACCTGGTGGAGCTGACGGACGGCGCCGGCAAGACCACGATGAACAGCTACCGGCTGGAGCACTGGGTCTACTTCAACAACGACCAGGGGCAGCCGGACTCGGTCAAGGGCGTCTGCACCGGGAGCGGCAGCGCGACCTACACGGTGAGCGGAAAGGCCTATCTGGATGGCCAGAAGCCGCCGACCACGGGCTCGGCGACGGAGGATCGCATCGCCGTGCTGAGCCGCGCTCTGGGGTACGATCTGACGAGGGCGGCGCCGCTGATCAGGCCGCGTCTGCCCAGGCAGGACTGACCGAACGCCGACGGCACGCCGGCGCTGCCGCGGGGCGGCG
>JABWBJ010000114.1 GCA_013360595.1 Gemmatimonadaceae bacterium
TTTCCGCCGGCGACAAGGTCTGGGTCCTCGACGAACGCGGCACGCAGGAGACCTCGCCCGGCGTGGCGAAGCGGCTGGGCGAACTGGAAAACCGCAGCGCGAAGCGCCTGGCCGTGCTGCTGGGCGGGGCCTACGGACTCGACGACGCGGCGCGCGCGCGCGCGGACTGGGTCTGGTCGCTCTCGAAGGGGACCTTCGCCCACGAACTGTGCCGCGCCGTGGCGTTGGAGCAACTCTACCGCGCGCGGACGATCCAGCGCGGCGAGCCCTACCACCACGGCGGGACGTAACGAGAAGAGGACTACGCGATGCGGTTTCTGCTGCCGGCTTTCACCGTGATCCTTTGCGCCTGCGCCTGCGGGGCCGGCGAGGAACCCGCCGCACCGCCGAGCGTGCAGGTGCCGAAGCTGGCCGAAGGCCCGGAGTTCAAGGCCGACCTCGGCGGCCCGTTCTGGGAAAAGGCCGCGCGCCTGGGCGCGTTCCGAAAACTCGACGGCGCGGCCGGCGAGCCCGCGCAGCAGACGGAAGTCCGCGTCGCGACCACGGCGGAGGCGCTCTGGATCGGCGTGCGCTGCCTGGAGTGCGACCTCGGCGGGCTGAAGGCGCAGCAGGACGTGCGCGACACCGCCATCTGGATGGACGACGGCATCGAGCTCTTCCTCAAGACCGGCCCCGAAGGCGCCGAGCCCTACTACCAGATCGGCTTCAACGCCGCCGGCACGATCTTCGACGCGCACCGCAAGCTCGAGATGTGGGACGGGGCCGGCATCCGAGCAACCACCGGCCGCTCGAAGGACGCCTGGCTCGCCGTCATCGAGATCCCCCTTAAGACGCTCACCAGCGAGACGCCCGCCAAGAAGGGCGAAGCCTGGCGCCTGAACGTGATCCGCGTACGCCCCAAGCACGAAGGCAACAAGGGCCAGGACGAAGAGACCGCGCGCGCTCCGCATGCCTGTCCGATACCCCCGGCCCGCTGGCAGGTGCCCGCTGCCGTCTCCGGTCATTCGGCTGCACCCCGGTCCTCCGTTGGCCATGGCCGCCTCAGTCCCCGAAGGAAATACCGGTCGCCCGCGCCACGCGGACGATGTCGTGAGTCGGATCCACGCGCCGCGGCGTCGCGAGCGCTTCGGCCATCGGAATCGCCACGATGTGCGGCGACTGCAGCGCCACCATGTGGCCCCACTTCTGCTGCTCCACCACCTCCACCGCCACCCCGCCGAACCGGGCCGCCAGCAGCCGGTCGTAGCCCGTGGGCATGCCGCCGCGCTGAAGGTGTCCGAGCACGAGCGAGCGCGACTCCTTCCCGGTCCGCTGCTCGATGTCGTAGGCCAGCCGGCCGGCGATCCCTCCCACGCGCCGGCTCTGGCCCGGCAGGGACGCGCCGATGATCGACTCCTCGCCTCCGCGCGGGTACGCCCCTTCCGCCACCACGACGATCGAGAAGTGCCGGCCCATCCGGTCACGGGCCATGATCTTCTCGCACACCCGGTCGAGATCGTACGGGATCTCGGGGATCAGGATGACGTCGGCCGTGCCGGCGACGCCCGAGTGCAGCGCGATGAATCCCGCGTTCCGCCCCATCACCTCCAGCACGATCACCCGGTCGTGCGACTCGGCCGTCGTGTGCAGCTTGTCGATCGCCTCGAGGGCCGTCGAGACCGCCGTGTCGAAGCCGAACGTCGTGATCGTCCCGCTGACGTCGTTGTCGATCGTCTTGGGTACCCCCACTACCCTGAGGCCCTTCTCGAAGAAGCGCTGCGCGATCGCCAGCGACCCGTCGCCGCCAATGGAGATCAGCGCGTCGATGCCGAGGTTCCGCACCGCGGCCAGCACTTCGTCCGACCGGTCCACCAGGTGATACTGGCCGTCCGGCTGCTGGACCGGGAACTCGAACGGGTTCCCGCGGTTGGTCGTCCGGAGAATGGTGCCGCCCAGGTGCGCGATGCCCCGCACCGACTCGCGCGTCAGCGGGATGATCTCGTCCTCGCCCAGAAGGCCGTAGTACCCGCGGCAGATCCCGAGCACCTCCCAGCCGCGGCTGATCGCCGAGAGGACGGCGGCTCGAATGACCGCATTCAGCCCGGGCGCGTCTCCCCCGCCGGTGGAAATGGCCAGCCGCATCGACGGACTAACCGCTCGCCTGGAGCAACCGGACGACCTCGCCGGGATTGGCGTGACGCTTCATCCCGCTTTTGGAGAAGATCAGGACGCCATCCCTCATGACGTCGAACACCCCGCCGCTCCCCTCGAGCAGTTGTACCGTCGCCCCGGGGAACGCCTGCCGAATCTCGGCCGCCAGACTGGCAGCCCGCGGCTCATAGTTTCAAACGACGCAGTAACGGATGGTGAGGTGCATCGGGGAGAGCGATGAGGTCCGACGGAAAGATAGTCCCGGTGGGGTCCGTGGGGGCCGGTGGTCACGGGGGGACTGGCACGCCGGCCAGGTTGGCCAGCTGGCGTATCACCGTATCGCGCTTCGCCATCACGGTCGTGAGGGAGTCCACCCGGTCCTGCAATTCGTACTGCAGGGACCGGATCTCATTGATCGCGTCGCCCATCTCGATGAGCGTCTGCGCCATCTGGAAGTCCCGTTCGGTCGCGGGGAGGCACCCCGCCATGGTGACTGCCAGCAGAACGGCCGGACGAATCTTCATGTTGCTGCCCCTGGACGCGGTTGGCACTGGGATACGGACATTACCGGGCGAGCGCGCGGCCAGCGAGCCCCGGATCGGTGCGTGAAATTGACAGGGGGTGCGTTGCCACGGTGAAGGGGGCGGCGCCCGGCGCGGTATGGTGTGGCGTTCTAACGGAGGTGCCCATGCCCGTCGGGATGACGCTGTTCGAAGTCGGACTCACGGTCACGGTGATCGGCGTGCTTGCGGCAGCGGCCGCGCCGAGGTTCGGGGCGTACCGGGACCGCCTCGCGGTCGACGCGGCCGCGACGTCCACCATGTCGATCCTGGCAGCCGCCAGGCATGTCGCCCAGCGACGCGCGCTCGCCGCCACGGTCAGGTTCGATACCGCCACCGCGACCATCCTCGTGATGAGCGGTCGGGACACGCTGGAGCGACGGCCGCTGGGAGAGGTCCATGGCGTTCGCCTGGCGAGCACGCGAGACTCCATTGCCCTGGCGGCGAGCGGTCTGGGATACGGGGCCGCCAACACGCAGGTCGTGATCCGGCGGAATGCTGCCGCCGATACGATCGCCGTCTCCCGCCTCGGGCGCGCCCGGCGCCAGTAACCCTATCCGAAGTCGAAGCCGGGAACCGAGACGCGCTCGATCTCCTGCCCGATCACGCGCTCGATCAACCGGACCGTCGCGATCTCGTCCGGGGCCATGAACGTGTACGCATCGCCGGTCTGGGCCGCGCGGCCGGTGCGTCCGATCCGGTGCACGTAGTCCTCCACCTGCGCGGGGACATCGTAGTTGATCACGTGCGAGATGCCGCTGATGTCCAGCCCGCGCTGCGCAATGTCGGTCGCGACCAGCACGCGGATCCGGCCCTCGCGGAATTCGGCGAGGGCCTGGTCGCGCTGGGCCTGGCGCTTGTCGGCGTGGAGCGCGGTGGCGCTGATGCCGGCGTGCTCGAGATCCCGCACCACGCGATCCGCCCCGACCTTCATTCGAGTGAAGACCAGCACGGAGTCCATCTCGGGTTGCTTGAGGAGCTCGACCAGCAGGGCGCTCTTCCGGCTCCGTGGCACCGGATACACGGCGTGGCGGACCGTCGTGGCCGCCGACGCCCTTCGCGTCACCTCGACGACGTGCGGCCGGCGCAGGTACTTCCGCGCCAGCACCTCCACCTCGGGCGGCATGGTGGCGCTGAAGAGCAGCGTCTGCCGGTAGCGCGGCATGGCGCCGACGAGGCGGTTGATCTGCGGAGCGAACCCCATGTCGAGCATGCGATCCGCCTCGTCCAGCACAAGGACTTCGAGCCATTCGAAGGAGACGTTGCCGCGTTCGAGGTGATCGATCAGCCTCCCCGGCGTCGCGACCACCACGTCGACACCGTCGCGCAGGGCGCGCTCCTGCGGCTCCATGCCGACCCCGCCGTACACCGACGCCACCCCGAGCCGAGTGTGCCGCGCGTACTTCCGGAAGCTGCCCTCCACCTGCTGGCAGAGCTCGCGTGTTGGCGTCAGGACGAGGGCGCGGAGACGCCGGGGGCCGCCGAGCAGACGCTCGGCGATCGGGAGCGTGAAGGCGGCGGTCTTGCCGGTGCCCGTCTGCGCCAGCCCCATCACGTCACGGCCGGCCAGAATGATCGGAATCGCCTCGCGCTGGATCGGCGTGGGCTCGCCGTACCCGGCGTCCCGAACGGCGCTCAGCACGTCGGCGGAGAGCCCGAGGCCTTCGAACGAGGCGAGGGGCGGCCCATCGGTGCCGGCGTCCGGAACGACGGCGGTCTTCTTCGGTGAGGCACGCGTCACGTCGGCGTGGAAGGTAACGGGACCGCACGGCCCGTCACAGGCCGTCCCTCCGGGCAGGGCCTTCGCCTGTGCGCGAGGCCTTTCCATCACCACGGCTCGCCGGAACGGTGCGCCACCGGACAGATTTCCTCGCGGGCGTCCCGCGGGGCGCCGTCCCATCCCTCGATCACGCGGAATCCATGCGCGTCCGATTCCTTCCTGGCCTGCTGCTCCTTGCGGCAGCGGCCGTCGCCGGCGCACAGGCGCCCCGCCTGCGCGTGCCGGTCACGGTCGATACCCTGCCCAACGGGTTGATCCTCATCGTCCACGAGGACCATTCCGTCCCTCGGGTGGCGACGAACATCTGGTACCGCGTCGGCTCGGGTGACGAACGCGCCGGACGAACGGGCTTCGCGCACCTCTTCGAGCACCTGATGTTCATGGGTTCGCAGAACGCGCCGTACCCGGACTTCGACCGGTTGCTCGAGCCGGCGGGCTTCTCGCCGAACGGGTCCACCACCGAGGACCGGACGAACTACATGCAGGAGGGATCGTCCGGCGCCATCGCCCGCGTGCTCTGGCTCGAAGCCGACCGCATGGGCTGGATGCTCCCCACGATGGACAGCGCGAAGGTCGACGCGCAGCGGGAGATCGTGAAGAACGAGCGGCGGCAGAGCTATGAGAACCAGCCGTACGGGATCGCCGGCGACATTCTCCCGCCGGCACTCTACCCCGCGGGGCATCCCTACTCGTGGCCCGTGATCGGCTCCATGGCCGACCTGTCGGCGGCGTCGCTCGAGGATGTCAGGGACTTCTTCCGCCGGTACTACGCGCCGAACAACGCCGCCATCGTCATCGCAGGGGCCGTGAAGGCGGACTCGGTGCGGCAGCTCGTGGGGCAGTACTTCGGCAGCATTCCGCGCGGGCCGGACATTACGCGCCCCAGGCCGGCGCCGTTCGCGCTCCGCGATACCAGTCTCGTTGCCGAAGATCGCGTGCAGCTGCCCCGGCTCTACCTGGGGTGGCACACGGTGGAGGCCGGCCATCGCGATGCCCCGGCGCTGGAGATCCTGTCGTACCTGCTCTCCGGCGCGCGCAACAGCCGGCTCACGAACGCGCTGGTGTACCAGCGCGAGATCGCGAGCACCCTCTACGACTACGCCGGCGCCGCCGGGATCCCCTTCGACCTCGGGATCCTCGTCGACCCGCTGTCGGTCTTCATGGCACTCGTGGTCACCGGCGTCTCGGCCCTGATCCACCTCTACTCGGTCGCCTACATGGGCAGCGACCGCGGCTACCGCCGCTTCTTCTCCTTCCTCAACTTCTTCGTCTTCTCGATGCTGCTCCTGGTCCTCGCCGGCAACTACGTGCTGCTGATCGTCGGCTGGGCGTTCGTCGGCTTCGCCTCCTACGCCCTGATCAGCTTCTGGTACCGGCGGCGGACGGCGACCGACGCCGGCATGAAGGCGTTCGTGATCAACGTGATCGGCGACATCGGGCTCGTCTTCGCGGCGATCCTCCTGATCAAGGAGCTCGGCGTGACCGACTACGGCGCGGTCTTCGAGCTCGCCCCCGAGGCCTTCACCACGAACGAGTGGACGGTGGTCGCGATCTGCCTGCTGCTGATCGTCGGGGCGATCGCCAAGTCCGCGCAGGCGCCGCTTCACACCTGGCTCGCCGACGCGATGGAGGGCCCGACCCCGGTCAGCGCGCTGATCCACGCGGCGACGATGGTCACCGCCGGCGTCTACCTGATCGCCCGCTCCTACCCCCTCTTCGACCTCGCCCCGACCGCCGCCGACGTCGCCGCCTTCATCGGCCTGTTCACGCTGCTGATGGCGGCGACGATCGCGCTCGTCGTCACCGACCTGAAGCGGATCATCGCCTTCTCGACGATGAGCCAGATCGGCTACATGATCGTCGGCGTCTCGATCGGCGCCTACAGCGCCGGCCTCTTCCACCTGATGACCCACGCGTTCTTCAAGGCGCTCCTGTTCATGGCGGCCGGCTCGATCATCGCGGCGATGGCGGCGATCCAGGACATCGACCGGATGCGCGGCTTCCGGCGCGCGATGCCGTTCACCTGCGGGGCGCTGATCGTCGGCGCCCTCGCGCTCGCCGGCTTTCCCGGCACATCCGGCTTCTTCAGCAAGGACGAGATCCTCGCCTTCGCCGCGACCCGCGGCGGCATGTACTGGATCTTCGCGGTCGGCGGCTACATCGGCGCGATCCTGACCGCCTTCTACTCGTTCCGGATCGTCTTCCGCGTCGTCTACGGCGAGCCCTGCGAGGAGGCGAAGGAGCTCGAGGGCGGCCACCTCGCCCACGCGGAGCCCGTCAACCCGGCGACCGGCGAGGTCGAGGACACCGACGTCGGCTTCCCCGGCCCCGACCACCACATCGCCGAGCGCGAATGGCCGATGAAGGTCGCGATGGCGGTCCTCGCCTTCGGCGCCCTGTTCGGCGGGCTGATCCAGATCCCCGGGGTAACCCACGTCCTCGAGAGCTTCCTCGAGCCGGTCTTCGAGGCGTCCCCGATCGCCGCCACGGTCCACGTCTCGACCACCGACGCCTACATCGGCATGGCCGTCGGCGGGCTCTGCTCGCTGCTCGGGATCGGCGCGGCCTTCTACCTCTACATGGTCGCCCCGGGATCGACCCTGCGGCTCCGCGACCGCTTCCGCCGCCTGCACGACTTCCTCTTCAACCGCTGGTACTTCGACGAGCTGCTGGACGCCCTCGCCTACCGGCCGGTGATCGCCTGCGGGCGGTTCGCGTCCGGCACCTTCGAGCGCGTCGTCGTCGACGGCATCGTCCGCGGCGCCGGCGACGGCGTCGGCGGGCTC
>JABWBJ010000115.1 GCA_013360595.1 Gemmatimonadaceae bacterium
GCCGCCGACCTCGGCGGATTCGAGAGGGCGACAGGCCGGCGGCGGACCCTGCACCGACTCGCGCGCAACCCGCCGCGCGTCGCGCTGGCGCCCGGCCGCTCCAACCGGAGGGTTCCATGATCAGGCGCCGCCGCACGCTCCAGGAAGCGCTCAGCGAGATCCAGGCCGGCGAACTCACCGGCGTGACGGCGATCGTCGTCAGCCGGGAGTGGTGGGACGCGTTGACGGCCGGGGCGCAGGGGTATTTCCAACGCCAATGCCAGCGGTTCGCGGTGATCCTTCGCGTGGACGATGCGCTGACACGCCACTACGTCGAACTGGCCAGCGATCGTGATGAGCCCCCCTTGAGCACCGAACGGCGGGTCTGAGTCGCCGGCATCGCGGCGCGGCGATCCGCCGGGCGATCGAACGCGTCAGGGCGCGCCGGGCCTGGTAAGCGGGGGAGGCTCCTGGCCGCGAATCGCCAGCTGGCCGCGGCGCGCGTAATCGATGGCCCTGGCGAGAATGCGCGCGGCCTCCTGGTCGGCATGGAACCCCATGGAGTTCTCCGCCTCGATGAAGTCCGTGAGGAACTGCGCCTTGCGCTGGTAGTCGCGCGCGGTGCGCACGGCGGCGACCGCGCTGTCGCGCGCCACCTGGGCGGCGATGTCCCGCGTCAACTGCAGGACGGCGTCGATCGCCATGTTGCGCATCTCGAACGTCCGGTCCTGGATGACTTCCACACGCTCGCGGAGCTCGTCTTCGGTCCAGCGGTGACAGGTCTGGCAGGCGCGATTCACGTTGAGCATCGGGCTCCGGACGTGGTGGTCGGAGATCTTCATCGCGCCCGCACGCTTGTAGGGCATATGGCAGTCGGCGCAGGCGACGCCGGAGCGGGCGTGGATCCCCTGATTGTACAGCTCGAACTCGGGGTGCTGGGCCTTGAGTACCGGGGCGCCGCTCACGGCATGCACCCAGTCGCGGTGGCCGGTGGAATCGTGGTGGGCGAGGATGCTGTCGGCACTGAGCCCCTTCGACCACGGGTACACGAGGCGCTTCTCCGGTCCCTGGAAGTAGTACTCGACGTGACACTGGCCGCAGACGAAGGTGCGCATCTCCTGCCGGGTGGCATCGCGATTCACGTCGTAATCGCGCACCCCCTGGCCGGCTTTGAGGGTCCGCATGCCCTCGATGAAACCGGGGCGGGTCACGCGGAGCTGCATGCCGTCCGGGTCATGGCAGTCGATGCAGGCCACCGGGTGCCTGACGAGTCGGCGGGCCTCGGCGTACGGCATGGGGTTGATCGTCTCGAAGCCGCGGATCAGGTCGCCGTTGCCGGCCCGGCGGTACGGCAGGACCATTGACGCATGGCAATGGAGGCAGGTCCCGGGCTGCTGCGTCACGCGCTGTCGCTCGGTGAACTCCTGGTCGGCCAGCATGTAGGCGTGGCCGCGCTCCTCGCGGAAGTCGGTGGCGAAGGCATAGCCGGCCCAGAGCTCCTTGAGGCGCGGATCCTCGCGCAGGCGCGACTGGGCCACGACCGACCGCGGATCCACTTCGTCGGGCACGCGCGGTTCGGCCTCGCTGCCGCCGTGGCGGGTCCGCACCTGATCGACGGTTCGGCGGTAGTCGTCGTACTGGAGCGGGAAGTTCTTTCCCCAGACGGCGGGGTCGTCGATCGAGTCGGAGAGGGTGACGACCAGCTGGAACGGATTCCGGGCCTCCTGCTGGCGCTGGACGATGCTGGTCAGGAGCGCGGCGATGCCGACGACGGCGAGGGCGGCGATCGCGGCGACGACCGCGAGCCACCGGATGCGTGTGCCGCGTGCCGAGGAGCCTGTGGTCTCGTTCATCGGTCGAGTTCCTCCCTGGTGGCGTGGACCTGGCCGCGGAGGTTCACCGGACCCAGTGGCCGGTGTACCGGTGGCATCCGATGCAGGAGAGCCGTTCGGCATCGCCCGCCGAACCGGCCCGGCCGCTCGAGCCGTGGCCTCCGTCGATCGCGTCCACGATCGGCGCGTGGCAGTATCGGCAGGCCGCTTCCGTCACGGCGCGGTTCGGCGCCGTGATCCGCAGGGGATCAGGGAAGCGGCCGGTGGTGAAGTAGAACGAATGCCAGAAGCCGTTGCGAGCCTTGACGAGGTACTTCCCCACCGGCGTGTGCGGCGTATGGCAGTCGTTGCAGGTGGCGGTGGTGTGATGGCTGCCCTTGATCCATGCCTCGAAGTGCTCGCGCATGATGTGGCAGTTGGCGCAGGCCTGGGGATCGTTCGTCAGGTAGGAGTAGCCGCGCGCAACGCCGAACGTGTACCCGCCGAGGCCGACGGTCATGCCGGCGAGGGCGGCAGCGACAAGGGCGAGCCGGCCGCTTCGCGCCGACACCCTGAGCCGCGCTCGCGTCCCGGCTGGTGGGGTACCCATGCCGAAAAGATGGTGCCGTGGCGGGACGGATCGTGAGTCCGCCCGACCGGTGAGGCCGGGTCCCCACGAGAGGACCCGGTGACCGGGGACGACAACGCGTCAGAGCGGGCGACCGGACTCGAACCGGCGACGTCCAGCTTGGGAAGCTGGCATTCTACCAACTGAATTACGCCCGCGAAACGACAGTGCCTGTGCCTGGTGATCAGTGACTGGCGACCGATGACATGGATGAGACAGCCTGGTTCGGCGGCTGTCCAGAGCCAGCGGTCGGGATTGAACCGACGACCGCCCGATTACGAATCGGGTGCTCTACCACTGAGCTACGCTGGCGGGTGAGCCACGACACCAGTGGAGGCGGCGAGATGTCCTCGGGACCGCCCGATCACCAGTGACCGACCACGAATCACTGACTGATGCCTGACCGGTCCCGCATCACCGGTCCCTGCTCACCAGTCACCACTCCCTGCGATTGTCCAGTGCCCTGGCACGGACTCGAACCGTGACGCCTTGCGGCACCACCCCCTCAAGATGGCGTGTCTACCAATTTCACCACCAGGGCGCTTCGACAGCCTGCGACGTTCTCCTCAGACCTCGCACCTTGCACCTGCTCCAACGGGGCTGACGGGGCTCGAACCCGCGACCTCCGGTGTGACAGACCGGCACTCTAACCAGCTGAGCTACAGCCCCCGTGCTGCACCTGCCTGACGCTGACCTCCCCTCATAGCCCCAAGGGGAGTCGAACCCCTCTCTGCACCTTGAAAGAGTGCCGTCCTAACCGATAGACGATGGGGCCCTCCCATCCTTCCAGTAGCGGTAACGGGATTCGAACCCGTGTTCCAGCCTTGAGAGGGCTGTGTCCTGGGCCTCTAGACGATACCGCCGAACCGACGCTGGTTGCTGGTTGCTGCTTACTGCATGCTGGAGCTCGCTGCTCGTGCTGCGTGCCAACTGCTGAGTGCTGACTGCTGACTGCTGACTGCTGAGTGCTGACTGCTGACTGCTGACTGCTGACTGCTGAGTGCTGAGTGCTGACTGCTGACTGCTGACTGCTGACTGCTGAGTGCTGAGTGCTGAGTGCTGAGTGCTGGCTGCTGCCTGCTGACGGCTTGAGTACCGCGTGACGCTTGCGGCCTCCTCATCGCTCATCGCTCATCGCACAGGCCGGGAGGGACTCGAACCCCCAACCGCTGGTTTTGGAGACCAGTGCTCTACCAATTGAGCTACCGACCTACGTTCCGTTCATCAGGGGTGACTGACGGGACTTGAACCCGCAACCCCCGGAGCCACAGTCCGGTGCTCTAACCAATTGAGCTACAGTCACCGTAGAAGACGCTGCGTGCTGGTTGCTGCCTACTGCATGCTCGTGCCCTGTGCTCGGGCTGAGTGCTGAGTGCTGAGTGCTGAGTGCTGAGTGCTGAGTGCTGAGTGCTGGGTGCTGGGTGCTGGGTGCTGGGTGCCTGCGCTCTGCGCATTCTAAGACGACCGCCAAGTCGAATCAACCAGACGAGGTTTCAGTCCTTCGCGCGATCGAGGTACTCCCCCGTGTTGGGATTCACCCGCACGCGAACGCCCGACGGAATGAACTCCGGCACCTGGATCGTGACCCCGTTCTCCAGCTTCGCCGGCTTGAACGACGCCGTCTTGGTCGCCGTCTTCATCACCGGCGACGTCTCCACCACCTCGAACGTCAATGCCTGGGGCAACGTGATGCCGATCGGCCGCCCATCGTAGAACTCCGCCTGGATGCGCATGTTCGGCACCATCCACTGCGCGTTGTCCCCGAGCGTCTCGGCATCCATCTCCAACTGATCGTAGTTCTCGACATTCATGAAATGGTACGTGTCGCCGCCCTGGTACAGGAACTCGAGGTCGTGCGTCTCCATCGACGCCCGCTCGACCGAATCGTCGGCACGGAACCGGTGCTCGAACCCCGCCCCCGTACGGATGTTCTTCAGCTTGGCCTGCACCATCGCCCGCAGGTTGCCCGGCGTATGATGCCGGAAATCGATGATCCGGCAGGGCTGGCCCTCGAACACGATGACCATGCCGCGACGGATCTGGGTTGCTGGAATCGCCATGGGACCAGAATCTCGGTGAATCGACCTAAAATCAGATAGCCGTTAATGTTAGCATTCCATAGAACCGGGGTCAATCCCGGTCAGCGCAGACGCCTCAGGACCGGCGCCACCGACCGGAACACGTTCGCCGCCACCCGGCGGGCCCCCTCCTCATTCGGATGGATCCCGTCCGCCTGGTTCAGTTCCGGCACCCCGGCCACACCGTCCAGCAGAAACGGAATCAGGATCGCTCCCTCCTCACGAGCCACCGCCGGGTACATCGCACGAAACCGGGACGTGTAGTCCGGCCCCAGGTTCGGCGGCGCTTCCATCTGCACCAGCATCACCGTCGCAGCCGGGAGCGCCGCCCGGACGCGACGGATGATCGCCCGCAGATTCGCTTGCGTGGAGTCGACCAGCTGCGCCCGCAGTCCGTCGTTCGCGCCCGTCTCGATCACCACCACGCGCGCCGTATCACGCAGCAGCCAGTCGATCCGCCGTAGCGCTCCGGCCGACGTCTCGCCGCTTTCGCCGCCGTTGACGACCCGGAACGCGATCCCCGCCGAATCCAGCTTCCGCTGCAGAACCGCGGGGTAGGCACTGTCCGGGTCGAGGCCGAGCCCCTCGGTGAGCGACGTGCCCACGATGAGCATCGCCGGTCGCTCGTCCCGCGCGGCCGGACGCGACACGGGCGTTGCCGCCCGATCCGGTCCGCCAGTTGCCGTGCGCGGCCCGGTATCTTTCCCCGATTCCGATCCGCACCCGGGCGACGCAAGCCACACGATGGCCATCGCCGCCACGATCCGTCTCAACCCGATTCGCATGCTCGTCGCCGAAGGCCTCACGAAGGAGTTCGACAGCGGCTCGCACCACCTCACCGTGTTGCGCGACGTGTCGTTCACGATCCCGCAGGGCACGTTCGTCGCCATCGTGGGGCCCTCCGGAAGCGGCAAGACCACGCTGCTCGGCCTGCTCGCCGGGCTCGACACGCCCACCCGGGGGCGCGTCATCCTCGATGGCGCCGACCTGACAGCCATGACGGAGGACGAACGCGCCCGCCTGCGGGGCCAGAAAGTTGGGTTCGTGTTCCAGAGCTTTCAACTCATTCCGACGCTCGACGCGCTGGAGAACGTGCAGGTGCCCCTCGAGCTCCGCGGCGACGGCGGCGCGGCGCGGCGGGCCCGGGAACTCCTCGAACGGGTCGGACTCGGCGACCGGCTCGATCACCTGCCCTCGCAGCTGTCCGGCGGCGAACAGCAGCGCGTCGCCATCGCGCGCGCCTTCTCGAACCGGCCGGCCATCCTGTTCGCCGATGAACCGACCGGCAACCTCGACGGCGCCACCGGCGGCCGCATCGTGGAGCTGCTCGAGGAACTCAACCGGGAATCGAAGACCACCATCGTCCTCGTGACGCACGACCTCACGCTCGCCCGCCGGGCACAGCGGCTGATCCGGCTGGCCGACGGGCTGGTGGTCGAGGACACGGGTATGCCCGCGGCCGCCAGCGACGGGGCCGATCGGGCAAGGGCGTTGCGGGACGCCGGCGCGAACGTGCCAGAGGGAACGCGATGAGCGCGCCCGCCGAATCACGAGCGACGCGTCGCGAGTCACGATCGCCCCTCCTCGGCCTCGCCTGGCGGGAATCCCGCAGCACGCGACGGAAGCTCCTGCTCTACATGTCGTCGATCTCGCTCGGCGTGGCAGCGCTGGTGGCGATCGACTCGTTCGCCGGGAACATCAACCGCTCGGTGCGGGAGCAATCGCGGGCGCTGATCGGCGGCGACCTCGTCTTCAGCGTGCGCAACGGGTGGACGCCGGCCGCCGACTCGGTGCTCGACGCGTTTCGCGCCCGGGGCGCCACCATCACCAGGGCCACGTCGTTCGCCTCGATGGCGTATGCGCCGCGCACCAACGCAACGCGGCTGGCGCAGGTGCGGGCGGTCGGCGAGGAGTACCCGCTGTACGGAACGATCACGACCAGGCCCCCGGGCCAGTGGGAGCGGCTGCACGCCGGGCGCCACGTGCTGCTCGATCCGGCCCTGATGATCGGGCTCGACGCCCGCGTCGGCGACACCATCACGCTGGGATACCAGACCTTCGAGATCATCGGCGCGCTGGATCAGGTGCCCGGCGACCCGGGGATCGCGGGGGCGATGGCCCCGAGACTCTTCATGTCGGAGGCGCACATGGCCGGCACGCGCCTCCTCATCACCGGGAGCCGCGGGGATTTCGATGCCTACGGCCGCCTGGCGTCGGGCGACGCCGACGCGATGGTGCGTTCGCTCCGCGACCGGCTCGACACGGCACAGGTGCGGGCCCGCACCATCCGGCAGCAGGAGAACAACATCACCGAGGGGATCACGGAGCTCTCGGATTTCCTGGGCCTGGTCGGGATCATCGCCCTGCTGCTGGGCGGCGTGGGCGTGGCCAGCGGCGTCAACGCCTGGGTCATGCGCAAGATCGACACGGTGGCGATCCTCCGCTGCCTGGGCGCCACGACGCGCCAGGTCATGGCGATCTACGTGGCCCAGGCGGCGTTGATGGGGCTGCTCGGGGCGGCGATCGGAGCCGCCCTCGGCGTGGCGATCCAGTTCCTGCTGCCCGGCGCGCTTGGCGACGTCCTGCCGGTGGACGTGACGGTGCGCCTCGAGCCGTCGGCGATCGGGATGGGAATGCTGCTGGGTCTCTGGATCGCGCTCGCGTTCGCCCTGCGGCCGCTGCTGGCGCTGCGCCGCGTCTCGCCGCTGCAGGCGCTGCGCCGGACGGACGACGG
>JABWBJ010000116.1 GCA_013360595.1 Gemmatimonadaceae bacterium
GTACAGGACCGGCGGCGGAGCGGCCCGCAGCGCGGAAAGGACGCGGCGACCTGCCAGGAGATTGCGCACGAGCCCCTCCCCGGACGGGATGAGCTCGTCGGCGAGCACGTACCACGGGCCGGCCTCGAGGCCGCCTGCCCGGAGCGCCCGGGACAGGTCGGCCGCGCATTCGGGGCGCCATTCCAGGTAGTCTTCCAGGACAACCGCCTGGCCGTCGAGGAGAAAGGGGCTCCCCGCGACCCCCTGGAGCAGTTCGTCGATCAGGGCGACGAGCCGGGGCCGGAACCGGGCCGCCGTCCGATACCACTCCCGGTCCCAGTGCGTGTGGGCAACGACCAGGACGAGGAGGTGCTCTTCCGGCGGGCCGGTCGTCATAATGCGGAGTCTGCGGGGGCGGCGCCGCGCTGGCAAGCTGGCGCGCGCCGACCCCATGCATCCCGCTCACGCCTGCTGCCCGCCGCATGCCCAGCATTTCGGAGCTGTTCGATCTCCTCAAGGACCTCCCGGCGCTCGTTCAGTGGGCCGGGTACATCGGCCTCATCGCCATCATCTTCGTCGAGACCGGGTTCTTCTTCGGGTTCTTCCTGCCCGGCGACTCGCTCCTCGTCACGACGGGGCTGCTCATTGCGACCGGGATGGACATGAATCTGTATGCGCTCGGCGCGATGCTGAACGTGGCCGCGATCGCCGGGGATGCCGTGAACTACTGGGTCGGACGCGTCACGGGCCCCAGGATCTTCGTCCGCGACGAGTCGTTCTTCTTCAAGCGCCGGCACGTCGAGCGCGCGCACGCGTTCTACGAGAAGCACGGGGCCAAGACCATCTTTCTGGCGCGGTTCATGCCGATCGTGCGCACCTTTGCCCCGCTGGTGGCCGGGGTCGCCCAGATGGATTACCGGACCTTCGCCATCTACAACGTGGTGGGCGGGACCGCCTGGATCTGGAGCATGCTCTTCACGGGATACTTCCTCGGCAACTACGTTCCGGGGATCGACAGGTATATCGAACTGGTTATCATCGTCGTGATCTTCCTGTCGATCCTGCCCGGCATCATCGGGTGGTGGAAGGAGCGCCGGAAACCGTTACAGGCGTGAGGTGACGGCGGCGCTCCCGATCTGCGACCTCACACCGGAGAGCGAACCGTCATGCCGCACACCCTGCCCGCCCTGCCCTATGCGTTCGATGCGCTCGAGCCGCACATCGACACGCTGACGATGCAGATTCATCACGGCAAGCATCATCAGGCGTACGTCAACAATCTCAACGCCGCGCTCGACAAGCACCCGGCCCTGCACGACCAGCCGCTCGAGGGCCTGCTCGCCAACCTGAACGGCGTCCCCGACGACATCCGCATGGCCGTCCGGAACAACGGTGGCGGCCACTGGAACCACAGCCTGTTCTGGACGCTCATGGCCCCGAAGGCCGGCGGCGCCCCGACCGGAGCGCTCGCGACGGCGATCGACGGCGCATTCGGCGACTTCGCCAGGTTCAGGGAGCAGTTCACCGCGGCCGGCGTGGGGCGCTTCGGCTCCGGGTGGGCCTGGCTGATCCGGAAGGGGGGCGCGCTGTCCATCGTGTCCACGCCGAACCAGGACAACCCGCTCATGGACGGCGTCGCCGCCCGGGACATCCTGCTGGGCCTCGACGTCTGGGAGCACGCCTACTACCTGAAGTACCAGAACCGCCGGCCCGACTACATCGGGGCGTGGTGGAACGTGGTCAACTGGGAGGCGGTCGCAGCGAGGCTGTAGGCGCGGCAGAGAGCAGGAGGCGGCGAAGCCCTGATCGACGCAGCGTTCGGAGGAGGCGCACGGGCTCATGAGCCCTCAGGTCGCGCCTTCTCCGCCTGGCTGCTTCCCTGCCTGACTACCGGGCGGCTTCCCCTTCGAGGTACGTGTAGCCCTCCAGGCCGGCCACGTACTCGGCGATGAAGGTGTTCGACTCCGGCCTGGTGAGCGCCGGCGCCGCCGCCACCTTGCGCCGGAACGTGGCCAGCAGGTCGCTGGCCCGGAACTGCACGTAGTTCAGCACCTCCGTCACGGTGTCGCCGTGGACGAGGTCGGTGATCTCGTACCCGCTGTCCGAGAGCCGGATGTGCACCGCGTTCGTGTCGCCGAAGAGATTGTGCAGATCGCCGAGAATCTCCTGGTAGGCGCCGGTCAGAAAGACGCCGAGGAGGTACTGGCCATCGCCCCGGAATTCGTGGAGGGGGAGGCTCGGCTGGCCGTGCTTGCCGCCGATGAATCGCTCGATCTTGCCGTCGGAGTCGCAGGTGATGTCCTGCAGCGTCCCCCGGCGCGTCGGCCGCTCCAGGTGCCGGTGGATCGGCATGATCGGGAACAGCTGGTCGATCGCCCAGGAGTCGGGGAGGGATTGGAAGAGGGAGAAGTTGCAGAAGTAGCGGTCGACCTGCGTGGACCGGAGGTCGTTGACGATGTCGTCGTAGCCGTTCGGCGACTCGTCGACCAGCTGGGCGACCCGGTTGACGGTCGCGAAGTAGATCGTTTCGGCCAGCGCCCGGTCGCGGAGCGACATCACGCCGGCGCTGAAGAGTTGCTGGGCGCGTTCCTTGTCGAACGACGCGTCGTGGAAGACCTCGATGACCTTTCGCTTGGGGAGGCGTTTCCTGCCCAGCGTCCGGTAATCTTCCACCATCTCGTGGAGCAGCGGCGGCGCGTCGGGGGCCAGCGCCTCCGGCACCGCGTGCTCGGCCTGGGACTCGACGTCGATCACCTTGAGGAGGAGCAGGGCGTGGTGCGCGGTCAGCGCCCGCCCCGACTCGCTGATGAGGTGCGGCATCGGGATGCCCTGGTCGCGGCACACCTCGGCGATCGTGTACACGACGTCGTTCGCGTACTCCTGCAGCGTGTAGTTCACGCTCGCGTTCGTGGCCGACGCGGTCCCGTCGTAGTCCACGCCCAGGCCGCCGCCGACGTCGACGTGCGTGATGTCCACGCCGAGGGCCCGCAGCTCCAGATAGAACCGGGTGATCTCGCCCAGCGCGCTCTTGATGTACCGGATGTCGGTGATCTGGCTCCCCAGGTGGAAGTGGATCAGCTTCAGGATCTCGAGCTGCCCGCGGTCGCGCAGCCGGTCCACCAGTTTCACCAGTTCGGCCGCGCTGAGGCCGAACTTCGACTTCTCGCCGCCGCTTTGCGCCCACCGGCCCGACCCTTCGGTGGCCAGCTTGATGCGCACCCCGGCCGTGGGAACGACGCCGAGGTCTGACGCGGCGTCCAGGAGCACGTCGAGCTCGCTCAGCTGCTCCAGCACGATGAACACGCGGTGCCCCAGCCGCTGTCCCATCAGCGCCAGCCGCATGAACTCCTCGTCCTTGTAGCCGTTACAGACGATGAGGTGTTCCGTGGATTCGGTCAGCCCGAGGACCGCCTGCAGCTCCGGCTTGGATCCGCACTCGAGCCCCACCTGGTGGCGCCGGCCGAACTCGAAGATCTCCTCGACCACGTGTCGCTGCTGATTGACCTTGATCGGATAGACCGTCGTGTACCCGCCGGAGTACTCGAACTCGCGGATGGCGGACTCGAAGCGCTCGCTCAGCTGCTGGATGCGCGTCTGGAGGATATCGGAGAAGCGGAGGAGGACGGGGAGGGCGACGCCCTGTTCCTCCAGGTCCATGGCGAGTTCGTGGAGGTCGAGCGTCCGCTCGGGCCGGCTGGGGTCCGGCCGGACCACCACGTGCCCGGCCGCGCTGATGTCGATGAAGCCGGCACCCCAGCCGTCGACGTTGTAGAGGGCCTTGGCGTCGTCGATCGTCCATTCCGGCGGCGCCGGTGCCGCCGGCGGCGCCGGCGCCGGCGTCTGCGGGACCCGGGTGCTTGTCATGGCGCGAACAATATGGGGTTCCGGACGCTGGCGGTATCCTGCGCCTTCGGCCGCCCCCGGCGTCAGGCGACGCCGCCGGAACAGCGCACTTCCGACTTGCGATTGCGCGTTCCATGCGACAGATCATTGTCCCGTCGGCTGCAGCCCCCGGAGCGCCGGTCCTCACCTCTTCCCGTTGCCAGCATGAAACTCATTGCACAGATCGTCGGCGGCATCGTTCTCGTGATCGTCATGGCCCTCCTGACGGTCTTCGTGTTCTCAACGCAGGCGCTGAACCGGGTCGTCGAGTACAGCGATACGTCGCCGCCCATCCCGAAGGATTCCGCCTCCATTGCCCGGGGACGTCACCTCGCCCGCGCCATCGGCAAGTGCGTGGACTGCCACGGCGACGACCTTGGCGGCATGGTGCTGGCCGATCAGATGCCCTTCGCGAGGCTTGTCGGACCGAACCTGACGACGGGCCGCGGCGGCATCGCCGCCGACCGGACCGATGACGACTACCTGCGGGCGATCCGGCACGGGATCGGCGTCGGGGGCCGCGCGCTCGTGCTCATGCCGGCCAAGGCCTACTGGCACATGGGCGATGACGACGTCGCCGCGCTGGTCGCGTACCTGCGGAGCGTCCCGCCCGTGGATCGCGAATTGCCGCCCAGCGAGTTCGGGCTCGTGGGCCGGTTCGCGCTCCTCCGGGGCGAGCTCGACGCCATGTTCGACGCCAAGGACATGGACCACATGGCCCGTCGTTCGGCGCCCCCGGCGCCGGACTCCACCGCCGACTACGGCCGCTACCTGGCGAACATCGGCGGGTGCACGCACTGCCACGGCCCGACGCTCTCCGGCGGACCCATCCCGTCCGGCCCGCCCGACGGGCGCCCCGCGGCGAACCTGACCCCGGAAGCGATCGGCGCCTGGACGGAAGCGGACTTCTTCAAGGCTCTCCGTGAGGGCGTGAGACCCAATGGCACCCCGATCGACTCCACGCAGATGCCGATCAGGATGACCCGCGAGATGACCGACCTGGAGACCAAGGCCGTCTTCAAGTACCTGCAGAGCGTCCCGGCCAAAGCCACCGGCGGCCGCTAGCCGCGGACGACGGAACCGAACGCCCCCGCCGGGCTCCACCTGGCGGGGGCGTTTTTCGCGGGTCATTCGGCCCCGGCGGAGTGGCAGCACCGGGTTCGTCGCGTAGCTTTCATCCGGATCGCGGGTGTCAGGCAAGACCGGAGGTCGGTGCGTGCTGTTGAAGCGGTTCTACCACGAAGGACTCGCGCAGGCGAGCTACCTCGTCGGGTGCCAGGCAACCGGCGAGGCGCTGATCGTCGATGCCAATCGCGATCTCACGCAGTACCAGGCCGCCGCCCAGGCCGCCGGACTCCGGATCACGCACGTGACGGAGACGCACATCCACGCCGACTTCGTGTCGGGCTCGAGGGAGCTCGCGGCGGTCACCGGCGCCCGGCTGCTGCTGTCGGCGGAAGGGGGACTGGAGTGGCAGTACCGATTCGCCGCCGAAGCGGGCGCGACGCTCCTCCGGGACGGTGACACCTTCGCGGTCGGGAACATCCGGATCGAGGCGATTCACACCCCCGGCCACACGCCCGAGCATCTGACGTTTCTCGTCACCGACACCCTCACGTCGGCGCTTCCGGTTGGGGCGCTCACCGGCGACTTCATCTTCGTAAGCGACGTCGGCCGCCCGGACCTGCTCGAACGGGCCGCGGGCGTGGAAGGGAGCATGCGGGCGGGCGCAAAGCTGCTGTTCGAGTCGCTGCGCCGTTTCACCGAACGCTGTCCCGACTGGCTCCAGCTCTGGCCCGGACACGGCGCCGGTTCCGCCTGCGGCAAGTCGCTCGGTGCGGTCCCACAGACGACGCTGGGCTACGAGAAGCTGACCAACTGGGCCTTCCAGATCGATCGCGAAGAGGCCTTCGTCGAGGCGGTGCTCGACGGACAGCCGGAGCCGCCGACCTACTTCGCGACCATGAAGAAGGTGAATCGCGATGGGCCGGCGCCGCTTGGCGCCCTCCGGCCTCCCCGGCGAGCGGCCGCGGAAATGCTTCCCGCGGCGCTCCAGCGGCACGACCAGGTGATCGACCTTCGGAGGGCGGACGCCTACGCCGCCGAGCACGTTCCCGGCACCACCAGCATCCCGTTCACCCGGGCCTTTCTCGGCTACGCCGGATGGGTGCTCGCCTACGATCGGGACATCTACCTGCTCTGCGACGGCTGTGACGAATCCACGCCGGCGCTCGCGGCCGCAGACCTCGCGATGATCGGGCTGGACCGGGTTGCGGGCTGGTTCGATGCGACCGCGGTCGACGCCTGGCGCGCCGCCGGGGGCGTCCCGGTCGCGCTGACGCAGCTCACGCCCTCGGAGGTCGCGCGGCGGCATGAGGCGGGGGCGCTCGTCGTGGACGTCCGCTCGACCGCCGAATGGCGCTCCGGCCACATCGCCGGGTCGACCCACGTGCCGCTTGGCCGCCTGGCGGTCCAGATGACGGACCGCTCGCGCACACAGCCCGTGATCCTGGTCTGCGAAGCCGGAAGTCGGTCCGCGATCGGCGCCAGCCTGCTGCAGGCGGCCGGCTTCACGGACGTCGCCAACCTCACGGGCGGCATCGCCGCCTGGAGGAGAGACGGGCTGCCGCTCGAAGTGGACACCGTTCTGTTCGCCGCCTCCGCCGGATGACGCGGCTCGTCGCCTATTTCTTCCGCGGCCTCGTCCTTCTCGCGCCCCTCGCGGTCACGATCTACGTCTGCGTCATCCTGTTCCGGGCCGTGGACGGATGGCTGGGGCTCCCGGTTCCCGGCGCCGGCTTTCTGGCCACCGTGCTCCTGATCACGGCGGTCGGCTTCCTCGGGTCCAACCTCCTCACCCGCGGCGCCGTCTCGGTCTTTGACCGGCTGCTGAACCGACTGCCGTTCGTCAACCTGGTGTACGGTTCGACGCGCGACCTGGTGAAGGCGTTCGTGGGAGAGAAGCGCCGGTTCGACAAGCCGGTGCTCGTGCCGCTGCTGCAGGGGGGGCACGCGTACCTGCTGGGTTTCGTGACCCAGGAGTCGATGGCACGGCTCGGCAAGACGGAGTTCGTGTCGGTGTACGTGCCGCAGTCCTATCACTGGGCGGGCCAGGTGTACGTCTTCCCATCCAGCGCGATTCGCCGTCTCGATGCGTCCAGCGCGGCGGTGATGGCCTTCATCGTCTCGGGTGGCGTCACCGAGATCCCGATCGCGGACGCCGCGGCGCCGGTGGCGCCGGTGGCGCCGGCATCATGAGCCGCGTGCGCCTCACACTGGGAACGATCGCCCTCGTCGCCGGAACGGCGACCAGCGCCGCGGCGCAGGG
>JABWBJ010000117.1 GCA_013360595.1 Gemmatimonadaceae bacterium
GGATCGCGTCCGAACGGCGCCGGGGCCTGACGGCGCCGTACTCCGCGGTGGACCTGCGCGGGCTCAAGCCGACGGTCCTGCGGCTCAAGGGCGGAGCGGCCGAACGCGTGGAGGTGACGCTGGGCGTGCGCGACGAGGACTCCGAGCGGTACGAGGTTCTCAGCGGCGTCGCGGCGGGCGACACGCTCCTGACCGGGGCGGCGCAGGGCATCACTCCGGGAACGGCGGTGCGCGTGAGCGTGCCGTCGGACCGGCCGCCGGCCAGGTGAGGACCTCGCCATGATGATTTCCGACTTTGCGATCAAGCGCCCGATCGTCACCGTGACCGTCATGCTGGCGCTGGTGGTCTTCGGCGTCTTCTCGCTGTTCCAGCTGGACACCGATGAGTTCCCGGACGTGGTCGCTCCGGTCGTGACGACGACCGTGATCTACCCGGGGGCGTCGCCGGACGTGGTCGAGCGCGAGGTCACGGACCCGATCGAAGAAGCGATCTCCGGGATCTCCGGTGTGCGGACCGTCCGTTCGCAGTCCATGGACGGGTACTCGTGGATCATGACCGAGTTCGCCTTCAGCAAGGACCTGCAGGAGGCGATGCAGGAGGTGCGCGACAAGATCGGGGAGATCCGGGGCGACCTGCCGCTGGAGATCGAGGAACCGATCCTTGGCAAGTTCAGCGAGACGGACCAGCCGATCCTCTCGATTGCCATCGCGTCGAACGTGCTCGATGGTCCCGAGCTGACGCGGGTGGTGGATCCCGCGATCACCCGCGAGCTGCGGGCGATCTCGGGCGTGGCCGACGTCCGGCTGACGGGGGCCGTCCAGCGCGAGCTGACGGTGGAGCTGCGCCCCGAGGCGCTGCAGCAGGCCGGCATCGGGATCGGGCAGGTGGTGATGGCGCTGCAGGCGCAGAATCTCGCGGCGCCGGTCGGGCGCATCAACGGGTCGCTGGACGAAAAGACGATCCGCCTGCGCGGCCGCCTCGAGGCGCCGGAGGATTTCCTCCAGCTCGTGGTCGCCGAACGGAACGGGCAGATCATCCGCCTGGGGCAGGTGGCGACCGTGCGCGACGGCCTCGAGGAGCAGCGGACCGCCGCGATCTACAACGGCCGGGACGCCGTCGGGCTCGACATCCGGAAGTCGAAGGGGTACAGCACGACCGACGTCGCCGAGCGCGTCACCGCGCGGCTGGCGGAGATCCAGCGGACGCTGCCCCAGGGCGTGCGGGTGGACATCGTGAAGAACTCGGGCGAGCGCGTCGAGCAGTCGGTGTCGAACGTGGAGGAGGCGCTGATCGAGGGCGCGCTGCTGACCGTCCTCGTGGTCTTCCTCTTCCTGAACTCGTGGCGCTCCACGGTGATCACCGGGCTGGCCCTGCCGGTCTCGGTGCTGGCGTCGTTCATCGCGGTGCTGGTCTTCGGCTTCACGCTCAACACGATGTCCCTGATGGGGCTGTCGCTGGCGATCGGCATCCTGATCGACGACGCGATCGTCGTGCGCGAGAACATCGTCCGGCACATCGAGATGGGGAAGGATCACTTCACGGCGTCGCGCGAGGGCACCAACGAGATCGGGCTGGCGGTGGCGGCGACGACCTTCTCCATCGTTTGCGTGTTCATCCCGATCGCGTTCATCAGCGGGATCGCCGGGCAGTGGTTCAAGCCCTTCGCGCTGACGATCGCGTGCTCGGTGCTGGTGTCCCTGTTCGTGTCGTTCTCGCTCGACCCGATGCTCTCGGCGTACTGGGCGGATCCGGAGCTCGAGGAGGGACAGCACCGGAACATCATCGCCCGGACGCTGGACCGGTTCAACAAGTGGTTCAACCGGCAGGCAGGGAACTACCGGAGGGTGATCGCGTGGGCGCTGGACCACCGGTGGACGGTGGTGGCGCTGTCGACGGCGTCGTTCGTGGGCGCGCTCGTGCTGCAGGGGATGTTCGGCGGCGGCGGCTTCATGCCCGAGTCCGACCAGTCCGAGGCGCTGATCGTGGTCGAGACGCCGCCGGGATCGAACCTCGAGTACACCCGGCTCAAGGCGGAGGAAGCGGCGCGGATCGCGCGCGGGTACCGGGAGACGGCGGCGACGTACACGACGATCGGTGGGGCGTCGGGGGCGGTGGACCGCGCCGACGTCTACATCAGGATGGTGAAGAAGGCCGAGCGGAACCTGAGCCAGGCGGACTTCGCCTCGGCGCTGCGGCGCGACATGGCGTCGGTGGGCGGGGCGACCTTCACGGTCTTCAACAACGTCTGGTCGGGCAACCTCAAGCAGATCCAGCTGGAGCTGCGGGGCGAGGACTCGCGCGTCCTGGCCGGCTGGGCGGACCGGATCGCGGCCGAGGTGCGGCAGGTGCCGGGGGCGGTGGACGTGGGGCTGTCGACCAAGGGGCAGAAGCCGGAGCTGGACGTGCAGCTGAATCGGGGCGTCGCCGGTTCGCTGGGTATCACGGTGGGCCAGGTGGCGCAGGCGCTGCGGCCGGCCTTTGCCGGGATCGACGCCGGCGACTGGATCGACCCGCAGGGCGAAACCCGCGACGTGCGCGTGCGCCTGTCGCCCGAGGCCCGGCGCCGGACGACGGACCTCGAACAGCTGCCGATCACGATCACCGGGCCGAACGGTCCGGTGACGCTCCCGTTAGGCCAGATCGCCACCGTGCGGCAGAGCATCGGTCCGGCACAGATCGACCACCTGGACCGCTCCAAGGTCGTGACGGTGCAGGCGAACACGCAGGACCGGTCGCTGAGCGAGGTGCTGGCCGACATCCAGACGCGGCTGGCGCCGATCCTGGCGGAGCTGCCGGAGGGCTACCGCCTGACGCAGGGCGGCGAGGCCAAGGATCAGGCCGAAGTGTTCGGGCAGGTCTTCGCGGCGCTGGGGACGGCGGTGCTGCTGATGTACCTGATCCTGGTCATGCAGTTCGGGTCGTTCATCGACCCGCTCGCCATCCTGATGTCGCTGCCGCTGTCGCTGATCGGCGTGGTGCTGATGCTGCTGGCGACGGGGGACACGCTCAACATCATGAGCCTGATCGGGGTGATCCTGCTGATGGGGATCGTGGCGAAGAACGCCATCCTGCTGATCGACTTCGCCAAGTGGGCGCGCGAACGCGACGGGTTGTCGCTGCGTGACGCCCTGATCGAAGGCGGCGCGATCCGGCTGCGCCCGATCCTGATGACGACGTTCGCGCTGATCGCCGGCATGCTGCCGGTGGCGATCGGCGCGGGGGAGGGAGCCGACTTCCGCGCGCCGCTGGGCCGGGCCGTGATCGGCGGGGTGATCACCTCGACGCTGCTGACGCTGATCGCGATCCCGACGTTCTACGAGATCTTCGACGGCTGGCGGAGCTGGTTCAGTCGCAAGTTCGGGTTCCGGGTGTCGCAGAAGACGGCGGAGCACCGGGTGCCGCCGCGCCTGGCGCCCGAAGCGGGAGACTAGGGCGAAGCCGCCCGGCCACGACGCCGCGAAGCCGGGAAGCGGAGACACACCGGGGACTCCGGTATCTCCGCTTCGCGGCTTCGCTGCTTCACGCCTTCGTCAATAGGTCCACACGTCCCACCCGTAGGCCCGGGACGCAACGCCGGATACCGCCTTGTCCGGCGCTTTCGTGACGGCGCCGGTGAGGGCGCTGGCGTTGAAGTAGATCTCGACCATCAGCGCGGAGTCGCCCCACCAGTAGACGCGGTCTTCGGCGTCCACCATGACGCCCATGGCAGAGCCCTCCTGCCACCGGGCCGCGCTGGCGGCGTCGGGGTCGGCAATCACGCCGGTGAGCGCGGAGGCATTGGTGAACGCGAAGATGTTGTACCCGCCGGGCGATGCGTCACGCGACGCCAGGTAGAGGCGATTCCGCGGCACGTCGATGAAGATGTCGCGCAGGCCGAGCCCCGTGAACTTGATCGTGCGGGTCGGGTTCACCGAACCGGTGAGCGTGCTCACGCCATCGTACACGAAGACGGTGTCCGTGGCCGGGAGCGTTGCATAGAGGCGGTTGTTCACGCGGTCGAACGAGGTCCACGAATACGCACGGCCGAGGTTGACGGTCGCGTCAGGCGCCAGGTTCCCGGATCGCGTGCTGGCCTGGTTGTAGGCGATGAGCCGTGAGCCGGCCGGCAGCGTCACGATGAGGTAGAGGCGGTCGGCGGCTTCATCGAGGAAGACGGAGTGGTACCCGGTAGCGCCGGGAATCGTAATGGTCCGGCTGGGCGCGACGTTGCCGGACACCGTGGACGCGTTGGCCCAGACCCGAATGGTGCCGAGATCGGCCTGGTAGACCAGGTTCCGGGTCCGGTCGACGACGAGGTCATCGAGATTGCCGGCGCCACCCGACATGGTCGTCGCGGGTCCGGTCACGGTCTTCGGGGTGGCGGGGCTGGTCGCCGCCAGGACGTCCTCCGTAATGCGAAGGATCCCGTCTCCCCACGACGTCGTGAACAGCCGGGCTCTCCCCGCCGTGACGGTCAGCGTCGCCGACGCCGTGGCGGAGCCGGCGCTGTTGCTGACGGTGACCGAGTACTGGGTGCCGTGGTCACCAACGGTGGTCGCGGGCGTCGTGTAGGACGTTCCCGTGGCGCCCTGGATGTCCGTCCCGTTCCGCTTCCACTGGTACGACAGCGGGGCCGTGCCGGTGGCCGACACGGTGAAGGTGGCCGTGTTCGGCGTGGCGACGGCCGCGTTCTGCGGCGGCGTCGCGATGACCGGCGCGGTCGCCTGAGGTTCCGAAGGGCCGTCAGATCCGCCGCAGGCGAAGGAGAAGGCGGCGAGGACCAGCGTGAAGTTCAACCGGCGGATGGGGGACATGGGAGTGAGCGATGAGCGATGAGGGATGAACACCGGGGAATGAGCGCTGAGGGGTGCGTACCGCCTCCGACGATACGACGATGCTGCGTTTCCCACATGATCGACGGCCAGGCGTCATCCTGCCTGTGCTGCCTCGCGCAGGAGCTGCCACGCCTCCGCGACGTGCCGCTCCTCGGTGCGAAGGTTGCCGATCGCCAGGCGGAGGACGAAGCGCCCGCGGAGCTTCGTGTGGGAAAGGTACGCGCGTCCGCTGTCGTTGACCCGGTCGAGGATCCGCTGGTTGAGGGCGTCCGCGGCGTCGTCGGATAATCCGGGCGGAGCGTGGCGAAAACAGACCAGCGAGAACATCCGCGGCGCGGCCAGGACCCACCCCGGCTCCGTCTCCACCCAGCTCGCGAAACGGCGCGCCAGCTCCATGTGGTTCCGAAGCCGGTCGGCGATCCCCGAGACGCCGAAGGCGCGGATGACCATCCAGAGCTTGAGCGCGCGAAACCGGCGACCGAGCTGCACCCCGTAGTCCATGAGGTTCACGACCGCGTCCTGCTCGCCGGTGACGAGATACTCCGGCACCAGCGAGAAGGCGCGCTTGAGGACCTCCGGGCGCCGCGTGAACATGGCCGAACAGTCCTGCGGCGTGAACAGCCACTTGTGCGGGTTCACCACGAGGGAATCGGCGCGATCCACGCCGGCCAGCGTCTCGCGGCACTCCGGCACGATCGCGGCCGGCCCCGCGTACGATGCATCGACGTGGACCCAGGCCCCGAAACGCGCCGCCACGTCAACAATGGCCGGCACGGGATCGACCGAGCCGGTGCTCGTCGTGCCGACCGTGGCGACGATGGCGAGCGGGAGCCGGCCCGCCTCGACGTCGGCCGCCATCATGGCGTCCAGCCGGTCGGGACGCATCCGGAAGGCGTCATCGCCAGGCACGTGCACGCAGTTCTCGTGACCGAGGCCGAGCGTGATGACGGCCTTGTCGACGGACGAATGCGCGTGCTCGGAGCAGTACACGCGCAGGCTCGGCAGGTCGGCGCGCCCCGCCATGCCTCGCCGGCGAATGTCGAGCTCCGGCCGTGCCTCCCGCGCGGCGGCGAGCGCCAGCATCGTGGTGACCGACGCCGTGTCGTTGATGACGCCGAACCAGCCGGCGCCGAGGCCGAGCATCTGGCGCAGCCAGTCGACCGCGCGCTGCTCCAGCTCCGTCGCGGCCGGGGACGTCTTCCACAGCATCGCGTTGACGTTCAGCGCCGCCATCAGCGACTCCGCGAGCACGCCTGGCGTCGATCCCGTGGTCGCGAAGTAGGCGAAGAAGCCCGGGTGATTCCAGTGCGTGATCCCCGGGAGCAGGAGTCGCTCGAAGTCGTCGAGAATCCGGGGGAGCGGCTCCGGTGCCTCGGGCGGACGATCCGGGATCTGCGCGGCGATCTGCCCCGGCTTTACCGGCGACAGCACGGGAAACCGCTCGCTGTCGTCGAGGTAGCGGTCGATCCACGTCGCGACGCGATCGAGGGCGGCGCGACGATCGCGCGCCGGAATGTCCGGCGTGTCCATCGCGCGATAATAGCGACCCAACCCGGTCACGGCGCCGAGGTCAAATGCCGATTGACTTTATCGGATATCATACCGTAGGTTCGTCGCTCGTTCCTGAAACCGCTTCTCAACGAGCAATGAGAACCAGCCAGTACCGCGCCGCCGTCATCGCCGCCGCCGCCTCGCTTGTCGTCGCACCGGTCGCCCTAGCAGCACAAAGCATTGGCACAGTTGTAGTTGCGCACGGAGGTGACTCCGTCTGGAACTCCCTCGTTCGGGAGATCGTCGTCAAGGCCAGAACAGGCGGTCCGACCGAGGTCAGTTTCCTCATGGGGCCGGAGGCGAGCCGGACGCGGTTTCAGGACGTGGTCGCTCGCCTCGAGTCCGGCGGCGCCAGCCGCGTCGTCGTTGTCCCGCTCCTCGTGTCCAGCCACAGCGGCCACTACGAACAGATCCGCTGGCTCGCCGGGCTGACCGACTCGCTCGATCCGGTCATGCACGAGCACCTGCATCACGGCGGGATCGAGCGGCCGCGGACGAAGATCCCCATCGAGGTGATGCCGGCGCTCGACGGCAGCGCCGAGTTGGCCGCGGTGCTCGCGGACCGGGCGCTGGCCCTCGAATCCGACCCCCGGAGCCATGGGCTCGTACTGGTCGGTCACGGGCCGAACAGCGCCGAGGAGTACGCGGCCTGGATGCAGCACCTCCGCGTCGTCGCCGATTCGGTCGGCCGTCGCACCGGCTTCCGCGACGTGCGGGTGGAGATGGTTCGCGAGGACGCGCCGGCGCCGGTGCGCGCCGAGGCGGTGCGACGGCTGCGAGACCTGGTCGACCTGCAGGCGCGGCTCAC
>JABWBJ010000118.1 GCA_013360595.1 Gemmatimonadaceae bacterium
GGCGGTCTTGCATGCGCGGCCGCTGCGCGGGCTCGATCACCGAGAGCACGTCACGCCGGACCAGCGCGGCGCCGGCGCGGAACAGCGCATAGCGGTCCTCTTCGGCCGGCAGGCGGTGGTAGACGTGCGGCACCGTCTTGTAGAGCACCTCGGTCGCGCCCTGGGCCGCCAGAAAGCGCTCGGTCGTCGCGAACACTTCGAGCATCAGCGGTGTGGTCATGCGTTCGCCGACCACGAAGCCGCCGTAGCTGAGCCCACCGTGGGTTTCGACCCGAGCGCCGCGGCGGTGCGCCGGGAGCAGCGCCAGCCACTCGCCCCCCGCGCGGCCGACGATCAGAGAGTGATCGGCGAAGCGGTCCGCGTGGTAGCCCATGAACCCGCGCTCGAACAGGAAGGTCCCGTTCTTCGACGCCCGCACGAACGCGTCCCAGCGCTCGCCCAGCTCGGGCGAGAAGGCGCGCACCTCGAGCGGTCGCCGGCTCATGCCTCGCTCGGCACCCCGAAGTAAGCGCTGGCGCTCTTGTCTCGGGCCGGGGTGCTCGTGGCGCCGAACAGGCGATCGGGCTCGGTGTCGCGCAAGATGGTCGCGCCCGCGCCTATCAGGCAGTCCCGAGCCACCGTCACGTTGTTTGCCAGGGTGGCGTTCACCCCGAGAAAGCAGCTCTCGCCGATGTCGCAAAACCCGCTCACCACCACGTGGGACGCCAGAAAAGCGTTGTCGCGGATCACGCTGTGGTGACCGATGTGATTTCCGCTCCACAGCACCACGTTGTTGCCGATCTTCACGAACGGCTGCACGGTGTTGTCTTCGAACACGAAGCAGTGCTCGCCCAGCGTGACGTTGCGCCAGACGAACGCGCAGCTGCTCACGTACGACGCCAGCCGATAGCCCATGGCCTTGCAGCGCGCGGCAAAGCGCGTTCTCAGCCGATTGAGCTGGGTGTAGGTCATGGCGGCGTACGCCGCGTGCGCGCGCGGCTCGAAGCGTTGCGCGAGCTCGTCGAACGGCACCACCGGCCGCCCGAAGAGCGAGCTCTCGCGGATGAACTCGCGGTCCACGCTGAAGGCGACCACCTCGTAGGGCGAGTCGTGGGTGAAGTATTCGTAGGCGATCTCGGCAAACGCGGTGTTACCGACGATCACCAGCTTCTCGGTCTTGGTCATGCGTCACCTCGGGCGAAAGCGCGGCAGCTCGCGATCACGTGCTCGACGGCCGCGTCCGAGAGGTGCGGGCCGATGGGCAAGCTCAGGTGCGTGCGACTGGCTTCTTCGGTCACCGGAAACGAGCCGGCAGCGAGCCCCAGCTCGGCGTAGGCCAGACACTGGTGCGCGGGCACCGGATAGTGCACCAGCGTCCCCACGCCCCGCTCGGCCAGAAACCCCTGAAGGCGATCGCGCTCGGGATGATCGATCACGAACAGGTGCCAGACCGGCTCGGTGAAGGGCAACCAGCGCGGCAGCGTGAACGCCGAGAGGCCCGCCAGGCCGTCCAGGTAGCGCCCCGCAATGGCGCGTCGCCGCGCGTTCCACCCATCGAGATGCCGGAGCTTCACGCGCAGCGCCGCGGCCTGGATCTCGTCGAGGCGCGAGTTCTGTCCCTTGAGCTCGTGCTGGTACTTCCTGGGGCTTCCGTAGTTGCGCAACAGCCGCACGCGTTCGGCGATGGCCGACGAGCGCGTCGTCACCGCGCCCGCGTCGCCCAGGGCGCCCAGGTTCTTGGCCGGATAGAAGCTGAAGCACACCGCATCGCCGTGGCCGCCGATGCGGCGTCCACGATGGCGCGCGCCGTGGGCCTGGGCGGCGTCCTCGACCAGCGCGATGCCGCGCTCGCGGGCCAGCGCGAGCAGCGGCTCCAGATCGCAGGGCTGGCCAAACAGGTGAACCGCCACGATGGCACGCGTCCTGGGGGTGATGGCCTGACACGCGGCTTCGACGTCGAGCCCCCAGGTTCCCGGCGCTGGCTCGACCGGCACCGGGCGAGCGCCCACCTGCGACACCGCCAGGAACGTCGCGATGAAGGTGTTGGCCGGGACGATCACCTCGTCGCCGGGGACGACCCCCACCGCGCGGAGCGCGAGCACCAGCGCATCCAGACCGCTGCCCACGCCGATGGCGTGGTCGGCTTCCACGTAGTCGGCCAGCTCGCGCTCGAACGCCTCGAGCTCGGGACCGAGCACGTACTGGCCGGCGTCGAGCACGCGCAACAGCGCGCCCGCCAGCTCGTCGCGAATCGCGGCGTGGGTCGCCGCCAGATCCAGCACCGGAACCTTCATGCGGCCGTGACCTCCCGGGTGAACGCGGCGTAGTCACGGATGTAGTCCGCCTCGCGGTACACCTCCGAGGCGGCGACCAGACAGACGGTGCCGGGCAAGAAGGCGAACAGCTCGCGCCAGACCCGCGGAGGTACGTACAGGCCGCGGTCCGGGCGATTGAGCTCGAACGTGCGCCGGACCGCTCCGTCGTCGAGCACGATCGACAGCCCGCCGGACAAGGCGATCACCACCTGCTCGAGCTCGCGGTGCGCGTGGGCGCCGCGGGACGCCGACTCGGGAACCCCGTAGAGCCAGTACAGGCGCCGGATCTCGAACGGCACGTGCGCCTCGGCCTCGATCAGCGAGAGCGCCCCACGCTCGTCTTCGAGGCGAGGCAACTCGATGATGCGGGCGAGCGCGACGCACATGCTACCCCCTCAGAGCCCCACGGCGCTCCGATCGCCCAGCACGAAGCGCAAGGCGCGCGGCTTGTGCGCTCGACCGTGAACGACGGCGGCGCGGCCGAGGAGTGAGTCGATGACGCGCTCTTCCAGGCCGACCAGCTGGGCTTCCGCCAGCAAGATCGAGTTCTCGACCTCGCTGCCTCGCACCACGCAACCGTCGCCGATGGTGGTGAACGGCCCCACGTAGGCGTCCTCGATCACCGCGCCCTCGCCGATCAGCGCGGGCCCGCGGATCACCGAGTTTCGCACCCGCGCGCCCTTGCCAATCACCACCCGGAACTCGACTCGGCTCGCGGTGTCGACGTCCCCGGCCTGGCTGGGCTCGAGCCGGTCGAGCACCATGCGGTTCGCGTCGAGCAGATCCTCCGGCCGCCCGGTGTCCTTCCAGTAGCCACCGACCGTGGCCGCAACGACCCGCCGCCCGCTGTCGATCAAGTGCTGGATGGCGTCGGTGATCTCCAGCTCTCCCCGCGGGGAAGGCCGGATGGCGCGACAGGCGTCGAAGATCGCCGACTGGAAGACGTAGACCCCGACTATCCCGAGGTTGCTCGGCGGGCGGGCGGGCTTTTCGACCACGGCCCGGACCAGTCCGCCTTCCACCCGCGCAACGCCGAACTCTTCGGGCCGCTGCACGTGCGCGAGCAAGACCAGCGCGTCGTCGCGCGCCGGATCGAAGCGCCGCACCACGTCGGAGACCCCGTCGAGCAGGAAGTTGTCCCCCAGGTACATCATGAATGGCTCACGACCGAGCAGCGGCTCGGCGGTGAGCACGGCGTGGGCCAGCCCGCGTGGCGCGTCTTGCTCGACGTACTCGACGTGCACGCCGAAGCGGGAGCCGTCGCCCACGGCCGACACGATCTCGCTCTTGGTGTGCCCCACCACGATCACGATCTGGCGGATGCCGGCATCCCGCAGCGCCTCGATGCCGAAGAACAGCACCGGCCTATTGGCGATGGGGATCAGCTGCTTGGCGCTGGTGTGCGTCAGCGGCCTGAGCCGCGTCCCGTGCCCGCCAGCAAGGATCAGACCGCGCATGGCGCCGCCGCCTCCAGCCGGCTTCGGTAGGTGTCTTCGAGGTAGCGCCGGTAGCTGCCGTCGCGGACGCGGCGCGACCAAGCCTCGTGCTCGACGTACCATTGGATGGTCCGCGCGAGCCCGAGCTCGAAGCGATAGCGGGGCGAAAACCCCAGCTCGGCGCGCGCCCGCCTGGCGTCCATGGCGTAGCGCCGATCATGGCCGGGTCGATCGGCGACGAAGCGGATCAGGCTCTCGGGCTTGCCGAGCTCTGCCAAGAGCTGGCACACCACCGCGAGGTTCTCGCGCTCCGCGTCGCCCCCGAGGTTGTACACCCTCCCGGCCACGCCGCGTTCGAGCGCGAGCACGATGCCCGTGCAGTGGTCCTCGACGTGGATCCAGTCCCGAATGTTCCGCCCGTCGCCGTACACGGGCAGAGGCTCGTCGGCCAGCGCCCGGGAGATCATCAGCGGGATGAGCTTCTCGGGAAACTGGTACGGCCCGTAGTTGTTGGAGCAGCGCGTGACCACCACGTCTTGGCCGAAGGTGCGGTGGTACGAGAGCGCGAGCAGGTCGGCCGCGGCCTTGCTCGCCGAGTAGGGGCTCGAGGGCTTGAGGGGCGACTCCTCGGTGAAGGCGCCGGTGGGCCCCAGGCTCCCGTAGACCTCGTCGGTCGAGACCTGGACGTAGAGCCGGACCCCCGCCTCCCGGGCCCCCTCGAGCATGACCCGGGTGCCCTCGACGTTGGTGTGCAGGAAGGCGGCCGCGTCGAAGAGCGAGCGGTCCACGTGGGACTCGGCCGCGAGGTGGAGAACGGCGCGGAAGCCCCCCGCCGCGAGGCGCGGGTGGAGGTCCCCGGGGCGCCGCAGGTCGGAGACGTCCCCCCGGACGAAGCGGTACCGCGGCTCCGCGGCGAGGTCGTCGAGGTTCCCGCCGCTCCCGGCGTAGGTCAGGAGGTCGAGGTTCCAGACCTCCTCCTCCGGGAAGCGGGCGAGGAGGAGGCGCACCAGGTTCGTGCCGATGAACCCGCACCCGCCGGTGACGAGGAACCCGCCGCTCACGCGGCCCTCCAGGTCTCTCGAAGATAAGCCTGCAACTGGTCTCTCCAGTGGGGTGGGGACACTCCGGTGGTGGATACGAACTTGTCCAAGGCGAAGACGCTTCTGGCAGGTCGTCTGGCCGGGCGTCCGAGCGCCTCCGCCGTGGTCTCCGTCACCTCCACCCCCTGGACCCCCGCCATGTCGATGACGGCCCTTGCGAACTCGTTCCATGTGCAGGACCCGGAAGAGGAGAGGAGGTAGAGGCCCCGCGCATCGGCGCGGATGAGCGCTTCGAGGCCGCGGGCGAACTCCCTGGCCCAGGTCGGGGAGACCGTCTGATCCACGACGACGGGGATCTGCTTCGAGGACTCGGCGGCCTTCAGGATCGCGTCCGGGAAGGACTTCCTGCCGAATCCGTAGAGGGACTGCCCGCGGACGATCAACCACCGGCCCTCCGGGAGGCTGGCGCGGACGGCGGCTTCCCCTTCCAACTTGGACCTTCCATACTCCGAGAGGGGCGACGGCTCGTCCTCCTCCGTATAGGAGTCCGGCTTCGTTCCGTCGTACACGTAATCCGTGGAGACCTGCAGGAGCCTGGCACCGGCCTCGTTTGCGGCCTCGGCGATGTGCAGGGCACCCTTGGAGTTCGCCTGGCGCGCGGCATCCACATTCGTCTCGCAGTCATCCACCGCCGTGAAGGCCGCGAGGTTCACGACCCAGTCGGGACGGAACTGCAGGATCTGGTTCCGGACGGAGTCCCGGTACCTGAGGTCGAAGAACGGGAGGTCCTTCGCCCTGACCTCGTTCCCCTTGTCTCTCAGTATGGGGAGGAGTTCCCATCCGACGAGACCCAGGGCGCCGGCCACGAGGACCCTCACGGGCGGCCCTTCCCCCGGAACTCCGCGGCGAGGAGGTTCGCCCGGTGGAGCGACTCGAAGGTACCGGCGTCGGTCCACTGGATGCCGTCGGGGAGGAGGCAGTGCCGGAGGCTCCCCCGCCGCAGGTAGCCGTTGTTGACGTCGGTGATCTCCAGCTCGCCCCGCCCGCTCGGCTTCAGCGTCGCGATGAGGTCGAACACGGTGTGGTCGTAGAGGTAGAGGCCGGTGACGGCGAGGTTGGACTTCGGGTGCGCCGGCTTCTCCTCGATCCCGACCACCCGCCCGCCCGCCACCTCGGCGACCCCGAAGCGGGCCGGGTCGTCCACCCCCTTCAGGAAGACCACGGCCCCGTCGGCCATGCCGGAGAACCCGCGCACGTGCTCCGCGACGCCGGGGGAGAAGACGTTGTCCCCGAGGATGACGGCGACGCGATCCCGCCCGACGAAGTGCCGGCAGAGCCGGAGAGCGTCGGCGATGCCGCCGGCCCCCTTCTGGTAGGTGTAGTTGATGTGCTTGAGGCCGAAGTCCGCCCCGTTGCCGAGGAGCGGCACGAAGTCCCCCGCGTTGTTCCCGCCCGTGACCAGCATGATGTCGTCGATGCCGGCGTCCACCAGGGTCTGGATGGGGTAGAAGACCATGGGCCGGTCGTAGATGGGGAGCAGGTGCTTGTTCGTGACCCGCGTGAGGGGGTCCAGCCTCGACCCCGTCCCGCCGCAGAGGACGACCCCCTTCACGCGCCCTCCTTCCAGCGGAACGCAGGGTTCCGCGCGTAGTCGGCGAAGCGCGCCCCCCGCGCGTCCCGCGCCGAGACGAGGGCGTCGCGGAAGGGCCAGGCGACGCCGAGGTCCGGGTCGTCCCAGGCCACGCACCCCTCCGCCGCCGCGCTCCAGTAGGCCGTGCAGCGGTACTGGATCTCGCAGGCGTCCCCGAGGTTCGCGAAGCCGTGGCCGAAGCCCGGAGGGATCCAGAGCTGGCGGCGGTTCTCCGCCGAGAGCTCCACCCCGGCCCACCTCCCGAAGGTCGGCGACCCGGCGCGCAGGTCGACCACCACGTCGAGGATCCGGCCCAGGGTCGTCCGCACGAGCTTCCCCATGGGCGCCGGCGGCCCCTGGTAGTGCAGCCCGCGGATCACCCTCCCCTCGGAGCGGGAGTGGTTGTCCTGCACGAACTCCCCCTCCACGCCGAGGGCGCGCAGCTCCTCCCGGTGGAAGGTCTCCATGAAGAAGCCCCGGGCGTCGCCGATGCAGCGCCCCTCGATGAGGAGGACGCCGGGCAGGGGGCGATCCAGGACGCGGGCCTCCACGCTACTTCCCCCGCTTCGCCTTCTTCGCCCCGGGGAGGCTCCCGCGGTACCACCCCGCCGCGAGCTCCAGCCCCCGCCGCAGGTCGACCGGCGGCCGGAACCCGAGCACCGACTCCATCCGCTCCACGTCCGCCAGCGAGTGGCGGACCTCGCCGCCGCGCTCCAGTAGGCCGTGCAGCGGTACTGGATCTCGCAGGCGTCCCCGAGGTTCGCGAAGCC
>JABWBJ010000119.1 GCA_013360595.1 Gemmatimonadaceae bacterium
AACGAGGGCGCCACCACCATCAATGTGCCCGACACCGTGGGCTACGCCGACCCGCGGCAGGTGCGCGAGTTGTTCGAGCGCGCGTTTGAGGTGGCGCGGCCGTACGGCGTGAACAGTGCGAACGGTGAACAGCGCCTCGCCTGCGGCCACTTCCACGACACCCGCGGCCTCGGCCTCGCCAACGTCTTCGCAGCGTGGGAAGCGGGCGTGCGCCGGTTCGACACGTGCACCGGCGGCATCGGCGGCTGCCCGCACGCGCCGGGCGCCAGCGGCAATGTCGCGACCGAGGACGTGGCGTACCTGCTGGCGAGCATGGGCGTGCCGACGGGCCTGGACTTCGACGCGCTGATCGCGCTGCGCGGCGCGGTGGCCGGCTGGCTCGAAGGCGAGCCGTTGCACGGGCACATCTGGCGCGCCGGGTTGCCGAAGACGATGAAGGAGGCCGCATGAGCCAAGCTACTGCCCCCCAGCCTCTCGCCGGTCTGCGCGTCGTCGAATTCACCCACATGGTGATGGGTCCGACCTGCGGCATGGTGCTCGCCGACCTCGGCGCCGAGGTCATCAAGGTCGAGCCGATCGAAGGTGAAGGCACGCGCCGGCTGCTCGGCGCGGGCGCCGGCTTCTTCCCGATGTTCAACCGCAACAAGAAGAGCGTCGCGATCGACCTGCATCGGCCCGAGGGCGCCGCCGCGGCACGCAAGCTCGCGGCCAGCGCCGATGTCGTCATCGAGAACTTCAAGCCCGGCACGATGGGCAAGTACGGCCTCGACTACGCAAGCCTCTCGGCCGTGAACCCGCGCCTCATCTACGCCAGCCACAAAGGCTTTCTGCCCGGCCCGTACGAGCACCGCACGGCGCTGGACGAAGTGGTGCAGATGATGGGCGGCCTCGCCTACATGACCGGCCGGCCCGGCGACCCGCTGCGTGCCGGCACGAGCATCAACGACATCATGGGCGGCCTCTTCGGCGCCATTGCCGTGCTCGGCGCGCTCGTGCAGCGCGGCATCAACGGCCGCGGCATGGAGGTGCACAGCGCCCTGTTCGAGAACAACGTCTTCCTCGTCGGCCAGCACATGCTGCAGTACGCCGTCACCGGCCAGCCGGCGCGGCCGATGCCGGCGCGCGACAACCCTTGGGCCGTCTACGACGTGTTCACGGTGGCGGGCGGCGAGCAGATCTTCCTGGCCGCGGTGAGCGACGCGCAGTGGAAGATCTTCTGCGATGCGCTCGACTTGCCCGACCTGAAGGCCGACCCGAAGCTCGCCACCAACAACGACCGCGTGCGCCTGCGCCCGGAGTTGCTGGCGACACTGCGCGAGCGGCTCGCGCACCGCAGCGCCACCGAGCTGGCGACGATCATGGAACGCGCTGGCCTGCCCTACGCGCCGATCCGCAAGCCCGAGGATCTTTACGACGACCCGCATCTGCTGGCGACCGGAGGTCTCGCCGACGTGACCGTGCCCGACGGCGAACGCGCCGGGCAGGTGGTGAAGACGACGCTGTTCCCGGTGACGCTGGCCGGCCAGAGGCTCGGGGTACGCTTGCAGCCGCCGAAGAAAGGCGAACACAGCCGCACGCTGCTCGCCGGCCTCGGCTTTGCCGACGGCGAGATCGATGCTCTCATCGCGCAAGGCGCGGTGGCGTGAGTCGCCCACCCTTCCCCCGTTCGGGCCGAGCCTGTCGAAGCCTGTCTTGGATTTCCGTTCGGGCTGAGCCTGTCGAAGCCCCCGTCGATGAACAAACCCGCCCACAACCAGGAGGCCCACCGATGACCACCCGCTCGCTGCTTTCGTCGTTCACCCGTCGCACGCTTCTCGCCGCGGCCACCGCTGCAAGCCTGACGCTGCCCGCCCTCGCCCAGCAAGTCGGCGACAAGGCCGTGCGCTTCGTGCTGCCCAATGCCACCGGCTCGGGCGTCGACGCGATCACGCGCACCGCGCAGCCGGCGTTGAGCAAGGCGCTCGGCATGCCGGTTGTCGTCGAGAACCAGCCGGGCGCCGGCGGCGTCGTCGGCCTGACGACGCTGGCGCGCTCGGCGCCCGATGGGCTGACGCTGTCGGTGGTGTCGAACAACGTCGTCATCTTCCCGAGCGTCATCAAGCAGCTGCCGTTCGACATGCCGGGCGACTTCACGCCCATCGCCATCGTCGGCCAGACGCCGGTGGTGCTGGTCGCCAATGCCAAGGTGCCCGCGGCCAACAGCAAGGACTTCGTGGCGCTTCTGAAGAGCAAGCCCGACCAGCTGAACTACGCCTCGGGCGGCATCGGCACGATCCTGCACCTGGCCACGGCGATGTTCCTCGACGAGGCCGGCGCGAGCGCCAAGCACATCCCGTACAAGGGCGTCGGGCCGATGGTCACCGACCTGATCGGCGGCCAGGTCGAGTTCGCGACCGCCGCGCTGCCCAGCGTGCAGGCGCACCTGAAAAGCGGCGCGCTGAAGGCGATCGGCATGACGACGCGCCAGCGCTCGCCGGCCGCGCCGGACATTCCCACCTTCGTCGAACAGGGGCTGCCCGGCTATGTCGTCGAGGCCTGGTTCGCCGTCATCGGCCCGAAGGGCATGAGCGCCGCCGACGTGAAGCGCGTGCACGACGCGGTCGTCGCCGCGTTTGCCGACCCGGCCGTGAAGGAGATGATGGCCAAGCAGGGCAACACGATCAACATCAGCACGCCCGAGCAGGCCGCGGCGGCCTTCCGCAGCGAGATGCAGAAGTACGCGGGGCTGGCGAAGAAGGTGGGGCTGGAGGCGAAGTGACGGGCAGCGGCACGTTCAGCCTCGGCGGCGGCCGCGTCCTCCATCTCTGCGACGACGCCGCGCGCATCGAGCGGCAACTTGCCGGCGCGGACCTCTCGCGCGCCGAGGCCGGCGAGGACTTGACGCGCGCCGAGGCCGGCGAGGACTTGACGCGCGCCGAGGCCGGCGCGTTGCGCGACGACATCTCCACCGACGAGATCACGCCGCTTTCGACGATGACGGTGTGGGACGAGCGGCTCGGCCGCGTGCCCTACACCGGGTTGAAGGTCGGCGGCCGTCTGCCCATCGGCCGCGATGCGGTGAAGGCCGGCGGCTTCACCGTCGTCGTCGCCGGCGGCCGCTACGGCAAGGGCAGCTCGCGCGAGCACAGCCCGATGGCCGAGTGGCACGCGGGCATCAGGCTGGTCATCGCCGAGAGCTTCGAGCGCATCTACCGGCAGAACGCCGACAACGTGGGGCTCCTGACCTGCACCGACCTCGGCATTGTCGAGCGGCTGCGCGCGGGTGAAGTAATCGCGCTCGACGAGCTGCTGCAAGGCCGCGATGCGATGGCCGCGGCGATCGTGCGTGCCGGCGGGTTGATGCGGTATGGGCGGGCGCGGATGGCGGGGCTGCGGCCGGTGCCTGCTTCACCGCCATCACACGCGGACGTGGCGCAAAGCAGCCGGCCATTGACGCTGGCCGAGAAGATCGTCGCGCGGCATCTGCTCGCCGCCCCTGTCGATCCGCCGCCCGACATCGCAAGTGGCACGAGCCTCGTCGTGCACCCCGACTGGCGCTTCATCCACGAGTACTACACCGGCATGGCCGCGCACCTGCTCGCGGCCGAGTACGGCGATGGATTGCGGCTGCACGAGCCGGCGAGCATCCTCGCCTTCGAAGACCACATGTCGTACTCGGCGCGCAGCGCGCTGCACGTGCAAGGCGGCCTGCTGCCGACGCTGGCCGGCATGCTGCGCGCGCATCGCGACTTCGTCGCCCGGCACGGCCGGGGCTGGTTCGCCCGCTTCGACGAGGCGACGGGCTGGCCGGTGCGGGTGCTGGGTCCGGGCCTCGCGATCCCCGCCCACGATCCCTCGGATCCCCGCGCCGTGGAAGCGGCCCTGCGGCCCCTGCTCCGCGCCGAGGAGGCCCTGCTGGGTCCCGCGGCCGACCTGGTGTTGGACGAGACCTGGACCGACGGCGAGAGGACCCTGGCCTGGTTCCGCCAGGTCCACCGGGGGACCCCCGTGGAGGGAGGCGGCGTCGGGCTGCTGCTCCACCACGGGCGGGTGGTCTCCCTGGACGTCCGCACCTGGCGCGGCGCCTTCCCCGATCCCGCGGAGAGCGTCGTGGACGGCCGGGACGCCCTCCGGATCGCCCTGGAGGCCTCCGACGACCCCCGGGCCGAGGTCCTGGACCCCGGGGTGCGGACCTGGCTCGCCGTCCCCGACGGTGGACGCCCCCGCCTCGCCCTCTGTTGGAAGTCCCGCCTGGACAGCGACTTCGAGCAGGCGAGCTGGATCACCTGGGTCGACGCCTCCAGCGGCGAGATCGCCTGGCGCGAGGACGCCCGGCGCCACGCGGTCCAGGGGACCGTCCTGGGGCAGTACGAGGAGCGCACCGTCGGCGACGCCCTGCTCACGGGCGCGATGAAGGGCACCACCGTCGCCAGCGCCGCCGGGGACTCCACCGAGACCGGCGCGGACGGCGCCTTTTCGCTCCCGGGCGAGGAGGACACCGACCTCCGGAGCGTCCTGTCGGGCTCCTGGCTCGACATGAGGACGTACGGAGGGTGGGGGCCGGGGGCGACTCCCGAGCAGGAGTTCCCCGGAACCGTCGGGGCTCCCTCGGACCTGGAGTGGGAGCCCGGGGACGCGAGCTACGCCTCGCTGGACGTCTTCTTCCACACCAACGTCGCCCGGGACCACACCCTGCTCCGGGACCCCGCCTTCGAGTCGAAGTGGGCGCGGGTCACCGCCACGACCGACATCACCAGCGGCCGCTGCAACGCCTACTACAGCTCCGGGACCATCAACTTCTACGCCGAGGGGGACGGCTGCGAGGACTTCGGGCGGATCGCCGACGTCGTGTACCACGAGTACGGCCACGGTCTGCACGACTACCAGATCGTCACCGGGAGCTTCGACGGCGCGCTGAGCGAGGGCTCGGCGGACTACCTCTCGGCCACCATCAACGACGACCCCTACATGGCCATCGGCGCCTACGGGCCGGGCACCTGGATCCGCGAGCTGGACACCGACAAGCGCTACCCCGACGACATCGTGGGGGAGGTCCACGCCGACGGCCTGATCTGGGGCAGCGCCATGTGGGACCTGCGGGAGCGGCTGATCGACCTCTACGGCGAGGACGACGGGACCTGGCACTCGGACCAACTCTTCCTGGGGGCGCTGCGGGGGGGACCGTCCATCACCACCGCCTTCGATGCCCTGGTGCCCTGGGACGACGACGACGGGGACCTGGGGAACGGCACCCCGAACCTGTGCCTGATCTCCGAGGTCTTCGACGACCACGGGATCGGGCCCGGCCCCCTGGGCTGGTTCGACTTCGCCCACGAGCCCCTGGCGGACGCGCCCTCGTCGGCGACCTCCTACCCCGTCGAGGCCACGTTCGCCCCGCTGAGCCCCGAGTGCTCGGCGTTCGACCCGGACGGAGTGCGGGTGGAGTGGACCCTGGACCCCGAGGCGGGCCCGTGGGAGGCTGCCCCCCTGGCTCCCGTCGGCGGCGACCTCTACGCCGGCGAGATCCCGCGCCACCCCGCCCTGAGCCGGGTCTACTACCGGATCGCCGCGGCCGACGCCGCGGGGGACACCCTGTTCAGCTCCGACGGCGGGGATCCGCCGGAGGTCTTCTCGTTCCTGGTGGGGGACCTGGCCCCGGTGTGGTGCGACGACCTGGAGGGGGACGTCTCGGGCTGGCTCCACGGCCAGGGCTGGAGCCCCCCGGCGGACGGATCGCCCCCACCCGAGGGGGACGAGTGGGAGTGGGGGGAGCCCCAGGGCCTGGCCGACGACCCGGCCGGGGCCTTCTCGGGCACCCACGCCTGGGGCACGGACCTGGGGCTGGTGGAGGGTGCGGACGGGCTCTACGAGCCGAACCGGACCAGCTTCCTCCAGTCGCCGGGGTGGACGGCGGTGGACGTCTGGCATCCCCGCGTCCAGTACCGCCGCTGGGGCCAGTTCGAGGACGGCTACTACGACGACGCCTACCTGCGGGTGAACGGTACGAGGGTCTGGAGGAACGCCGCGTCCAGCTTCGGCGGGGTCGCCGACCTCGACGACCGCTGGGTCCTCCACGACGTCCCCCTGGACGGCCTGCTGGACGGCTCGGGTGTCTTCACGCTGCTGTGGCAGCTCCGCACCGATCCGGGGCTGGAGTTCGGCGGTTGGAACATCGACGACGTCTGCCTGGTGACCCTGGACGACCTGGACCGCCACTTCGGCCCCGAGGACCTGGACGCCAGCGACGGCGAGGACTCCCGCAGCACGGTGACGTTCACCGAGCCCTGGGTGGGACACCTGAGCGCGGTCCGCCTGGTGCGGGGGGACGTGGACTGGCCGGCGGGCCCGGGCGACGGGGTGGTGGTGTGGGAGGACCTCGCCCCCGAGCCGGGGCGGGCGGTGGAAGTGGTGGACGAGGGCCTGGTGAACGGAGTGACCTACTACTACGCGGCCTTCGGCGCCGACGACGCCGGAGACTGGTGGGGCGTGGCCGTCCCGGGCTCCAGCGCCGATACCGCCCTCCCCGAAGGCCCTCCGCTGGAGGACGACGACACCGCGCCCGACGACGACTCCGCGGCGGGGGACGACGATACATGGACCGGCGACGACGACTCCGCGACGGGGGACGACGATACATGGATCGGCGACGACGACTCGGCGGCCGGGGACGACGATACATGGACCGGCGACGACGACTCCGCGGCGGGGGACGATGATACGTGGACCGGCGACGACGACTCCGCGGCGGGGGACGATGATACGTGGACCGGCGACGACGACTCCGCCTCCGACGACGACTCGGCGTCCGACGACGACTCCGCCTCCGACGACGACTCCGCCTCCGACGATGACTCGGCCTCCGACGATGACTCGGCCTACGACGACGACTCCGCCTCCGACGATGATTCCGCACCCGATGACGACTCCGCCTCCGACGACGATTCCGCACCCGACGACGACTCCGCCTCCGACGACGACACGACGGGGCAGGACGACGACTCCACCCCGACCGACGACGACTCCACCCCGGCCGACGACGACGCGGCCGACGACGACGCGGCCGACGACGACGCGGCCGACGACGACGCGGCCGACGACGACTCCACTCCCGCC